>NZ_JBFLAB010000002.1:0-160945 GCF_040742695.1 Microbulbifer discodermiae
AAGGCCGAGCTGCAGCGATTTATTCGTGTTCATAACCGCGATCTTGCCAAACCATTTAAATGGACAAAGAGCGCCGACACGATACTGGCTTCAGTGCGGCGAGCCAAAAATGTGTCACCTAATTAACCGCATGGCCCACTAGCGGGCTGGTCCTATGGAGTAACAGAACAACTAGCGTATTTAAATCAGTTCGGTACTGATAAGCTCAAAGCCATGATCATGATTGACACGGGCCCGGATATAGCAGGTGCAACCCGTGACGAATGGGTCTGGTATCTGAACGATGACTCTGACGGCTATTCGCGGAGCTTTACTGAAGGCATCATTGAAGACCGCGATAACGTGATTGCAGAATTTAGCAGGTGGATGCTTGAAAATCCAACACTGGAGAAGATCACGTGGTTATCAAAAATCGCCAGCCAAACGTCAAGCAGTGTCGCTTCAATTACAAATGCCACGGGATTTTATCTCGATTACAGCGAGGATCTTAGCGCCCTTGAAGGGAAACTGCCCTTGATGTATGTGGTTCGCGATGAGATGAAGCAAGCAGCAGGTAAATGGATTAAAGCCAACACCCCCTCTGCCACCGCTGTTTATATGGGAAAGCATATGATGTTCTGGGAACGGCCTAAGGAATTCAATAGGGCCCTCGATGAATTCCTTTCAAGTATTGATAGTAAATAAATATTACTCAGATTCAGCTTGTAAGTGCATATCTCATAAAATAATTATATAAAAATTACACGCCCGGTCGGATGTTCAATTTTTTGAGGACGATATTGCCAGTGGCGGGCAATGGTATCCTGGCTGATCACGGTCGAGGGCTCGCCTGTATTTACCAGGCAGCCCTGGTCAAGCTGTGCGCAGCGGTCGCAATAAAGTATGACCTGATTCAGGTCGTGCATAACAGTCAAAACGCCATATTCCCGCTGCCGGCAGAGTTCCTGGGCTAACAGCATTATCTGGTGTTGATGACCCAGGTCTTGGGCCGACGTAGGCTCATCCAGCAACAATAGTGGAGGTTCCTCAGCCTGGCTGAGTTGCAACAGTACTCTGGCCAACTGAACCCGCTGACGCTCGCCACCGGACAGGGAGGGATAGAGCTGTTCAGCCAAACCCAGACAGTCTGTCATACGCATATAGTGTTGTATCTGCAGATTGGCTGCCCGCTTGCTGATGGATAGGGGCGTCAAGCCAAGTGCCACGACTTCCTGTGCGGTAAAAGGAAAGGACAGCTGACTCGCCTGGGGCAGTACCGCCAGGTGGCGGGCCCTGTGTAGCGGCAACCAGCTTTTGAATGGCTTACCATGCAGTACCACATCACCGCTATAGGGAATTTCACCACTGACCAGTTTGAGGAGTGTGGATTTGCCCGCACCGTTGGGGCCGACAATGGCACACAGCTGCCCTTTTTGCACCGCAAAATCATCGATTGACAGACGCGTTTTGTCACGGACATTAACCTGTATGCCCTGCAACCTCAACATGCTATTCGCTCCAGTATCGGCGCTGCTGCACCAGCAGAGTGATAAAAAAGGGAGCGCCGAACAGCGCGGTCACCAAACCCACCGGCAGTTCAGCGGGTTGTACCACCAGTCGTGCAAGCAGGTCGGCAATCACCATCAAAGCGGCGCCGCAGAGTGCAGAGAGTGGCAGCAGTGATTTGTGATTGGGTCCTGTAGTAAGTCTTATCAAATGAGGCACAACCAAGCCCACAAATCCGATAATACCGGCGATAGATACGGCAAAGCCGACACCTATAGCCGTCACTACAATCAGCTGTAATTTTAATCTCTCAACATTGATACCCATATGCCGGGCTTCGGGCTCACCCAGGAGAAGCGCGTTCAAAGCCACTGACTTGCGCTGAAAAAACACAGCCAGCAGGATCATAACTGCGCCTGTGAGCAGTAGATTTTCCACCGACGCTCCTGTCAGGCTACCCATTTGCCAGAGGCTTAACGCGCGCAGATCCCGGTCGTCGGTAAAATAACTGATAAACCCTATAAGCGACTGCGCAAATGCTGCAATCGCAACACCGGCCAGTAATAAGAATATGACGGATGTGCCATTTTTTGATTTTGCCAGCCCATACACCAATAGCGTGGTCGCCAGGCCGGAGGCAAAGGCACTGAAAGGAATGGTCCAGTTTCCCAGGCTGTCGGCAAACCATACAATAGCAACAATGGCACCGACGGCTGCACCCGATGAGGTGCCGATAATACCGGGATCCGCCAGGGGGTTGCGAAACAGGCCCTGCAGTACTGCACCGGATTGGGCCAATATCGCACCGACGAAAATAGCCAACAGCATTCGCGGTAACCGCAGCTCAACCACCACCACCCGCTGGAATGCCTCCAGTTGGCTGTAGTGGGTACCCATCAGGGAGTCCAAGATACTTAGCAGGCCGTCAATGGCCGGCAACTGCATGGCCCCTTGCACCAGAGACAATATGGCGCCTGTCAGCAGTAGCAGCAATAATCCCAATAATACAGAGGGAACAGGCCAACGCATCATGGGGTGTCTGGCTGCAGCTCTTCGGCGAGTTTAATTGCCTGGTCCAGGGCGGCGACACTGAGCCCCGCAATAAGGGTGTTGCTATCTATGGCGAGAATATGCTTCTGCTTTCCGGCGGGGGTATTTTTCAGTATAGGATTGGCTGCCAGCAATTCATTGACCGCACTTTTTTGTACACGGCCGGCAACAATAATGATGTCCGGTTGCAGGGCCAGCAAAGACTCTGCAGACACATTGCGATAGTTGTCAAAGTTGGCGACATTGGCACCATCCAATAATGCGATCAATGCGGAGCCACTGGTGTTGGCGCCGGCGAGCCTGGGCTTATCGGGGTCGATAGCCAGCAAAAAGGCCGTGCGCATCCCACTCAGGCTGTTGGATTTAAGATGATTCAATTGCTCGTCGATACGGCGGATCAACTGTTCCCCTTCATCGCGGCGTGACAGCATACGGGCGAGCCGGTCAATATTGTTACGCAGCTGAGACAGATTCTGCGCGCTTGGCAACTGGACCAGTTCCACATCGGCTTTTTTAAGCGCAGATATCACATTAGCTGGCCCCATATGTTCATTGCCGATGACTGTGGTGGGGCGCAGGCTGAGCAGCCCTTCCGCAGACAAAGTGCGGTGATAGCCAATATTGCCCAATTCCCGGTAACCTTTTGGAAGTTGACTGGTCACATCGACGGCAACCAGATCCTGGTCGGCACCCAGCGCAAAAATGAGTTCGGTAGCAGAGGCATCGGTACTGATCAGACGCATCGGCTCTGATTGTGCAAATGCGTAGGGAAGGTAGACAATTATACTAATGCAGATGGCAACTGCGAGTTGCACTATTCTGTTACTCATGGTCTTGCTCTTTCATCAGGATTTGCGTGTTTTCCACCTGCTGTTCATTCAACAGTGACAACAGCTTTACTAACGGCTCCACTTCGGCATCACGGGCCGGTGCAACGTGAATTTTCGGTTCCCGAAGCGGTTTCATTTGTGAGAGTTTGGCTAACAACGCCGGCTTGAATTCCTGCCAGCTGTCAAACAATTGATCATTGATCGCCCAAATCGGGGGGGTCGGCTGCAGTGTGATCGTCAACACGGAAGCTGTCGCGGTAGCAGTTTCGGCGGGGCTGTCGCTACTGGGAATCTCTACCGGCAGGCTGAGCAGGCGTGTGTTTGCGCTCAACAGCAAAAACACCACCACAATAAACACAATATCAATCAGGGGAGTCAGTTCCAGCCCGGCAGCCGGTACCGGCGTAGTTTTTACGCGGATCATATTAATGCCCTGGTGCAAACGCCCTCGGTTTGCAGGCTGTGCATATTCATTACCTTCTCTGTCGCATAGGTCAGCTTTTCTACCCACAGTTGAAACAGATGCGCAAACAGCAGCGTCGGTACGGCGATAATCAGTCCGGCCGCCGTGGTTTTCATGGCGACGCCAAGGCCTCCGGCCAGAAGTGCCGGCTCGATGGGGCCAGAGTGTTGGCCGATACTGTTAAATGCATCAATCAAACCCACTACAGTACCCAACAGCCCCAGCAGGGGGGACAACAAGGCGATAATATGCAATAAGCGGATACCCGCCGACATGCGCCTTTGCCGCCCCTGCAACCACAGAGCGGCGATTTCATCGCGAATAGCCTTGTTTTCCCCGGCGTGGGACACCAGTAACTGCCGGCCATTCTCCTGCAACCTGCCGCTCAGCGTTATTATCGAGAGGGCCGCGAGCCGCTCCATGATAATGATGGATGCGACCAATGCGCACAGCAGTAGCGGATAGGTCAGTGGGCCCAGTTGTTGATAAAAATAAGTAATCATTGTTTCAGCGATTCATACTTCTTACCGCAACGCAAACTCGACAGGAATCCTGACCCTCGATTCTGCGCCGATGCCGTTTTCACGGCGGGGTTCGAACTGCCAATGGGAAACCGCCGCAATAGCGGCTTCATCCAATACCGCGACGCCGGAACTTTCCAACAGGGTCAGTTTGGTTTGCCGGCCCCGCTCATCCAGCCAAACCTCCACCAATACAATGCCTTCCTGTCCCCGTTTGCGGGCCAGCGGTGGATACCTGGGGGGCTCCGGGGGGCTGGTGAACACCGGCTCGGCGATCACTGGTTCGGCGTGAACACCCGGTTGCTGCCCGGCACTGGACGCGCTGGCAGTCGCCAGCGGTTCCTGCCGAGGCCCCTGTCTAGATTCAGCTGGGCGCTGCTTTTCCGTGAGCTGCCGGGTCTCAACCGGGTCTGCCGCAGCTTCAGGACTCGCCGGCCTGGGCACCGGCAAGGCGGCGCTGGCACTTGGCCCCTGTATCGGTTGAGCCGCATGTGGCCGGCCCGCCGGCCGCCGAGCCACAACCGGCTCAACCCCGGGGTCAGGCATCGGTGGCGCAGGCTCAGCCGCTGGTACCTGAGCACTGTCATCCTGTCGCAGCTGCTTTGCGGGTGCCACAAAGTTCAGTGCCACGGCCTTGTGGCGTTGAAAGCCACCCGCGGTGCTGGTGTCGTCCATGGACAAGGCGGAATTCGCCCTTGGCCCGAATAACCATAGGACCGCACCCAGCACATAGGCTGCGCGCCAGCTGAGTAGCTGCCAGTTTGCCCCGGACATCACCCGCTCTCACCTCATGGGCCGCCTTGGTTGCGCAGCACCATAGCGGAATCAAAAATAAATGTAAACAATAACAATTCCTATTTACAGTCGAAAAGTTAAATGTGTATGATTCGCGCCCTGAGTGTCAGTCAAGCCTGTCGATAAATGACCTGGGTCACAGAAACGGAAAAGGATTCGAGACAATGCAATCACGCCCTTCAGTTCAACGTCCTGTCCACCGGCGCCGGATGGACACCCCTGCCCTGACCTTGCTGGCATCCAGCATACTGCTGGCCACTTCGCCCGCTTTGGCCACTACTGTGAGTGAGATGAAAAGCGTAGTGGTCAGTGCTACCCGTGCGGAGGTGGGGATCGATGAAGTGCCACGGGCTGTGGCAGTGGTTGAAAGGGAGGCAATCCAGCCCCTGCAACCCAAATCCGCCGCGGAGGTGCTGCGCTTTCAGCCAAATGTTGCGGTATCCGGTGGTCCGCGCTCCGGATTGCAATCGGTCAATATCCGCGGATTGAGCGGCAACAAGGTGCTGCAGACAGTTGACGGCATCAGGCAGGACTTCAATTCGGGACACCGCGCGGACTACTTCCTCGACCCGGAGCTTCTGTCCAGCATCGAGGTGGTAAAAGGGCCCGCCAGCTCCCTGTGGGGATCCGGCGCCATCGGCGGTGTAGTGGCCCAATCGACCCTTTCCGCCCGCGATTTACTGGCACCCGATGAGACCCTGGGCGGCTTTGTTAAGAACGGGTTCAATGACAATAACGACCAGTCGACAACCAGCGCCGCTGTAGCAGGCCGCACCAGCAGCGTCGATTGGCTGCTGGGTGGCTATTACCGGGATAGCAATGATATAGAGCTGGGCGATGGCGCGAGTCTGGAAAACTCAGCCACCCGTAACAACGGCCTGCTGGCCAAGGCCGAGTGGCAGGTGGATGACAGCCAGTCCGTTTCAATCAACTATCGCTCAGCGGATGCCAGCGGTGCCATTCCCTCCAATGGCACGGCCCCCCTGGGCAGCAGCAATTTTCTGATCAATAGCGACCAGGATACCGATTCGCTGATATTGGGCTATGAACTGGATACCGCTTCCCCGCTGGTTGATGCCCATGCAAATGTATACTGGAATAGCGTTGCCATCGATGAGGAACGCCTTAGCGATGGGCGTGCCGACAATACTGAACTGGATGTGTATGGCTTTCAGTTGAGCAATCTGTCTACAGTGGCCGGGACAAACCTTTTGTATGGCGTCGATGGCTATCACGAAGATTTTAACGCTAATCGCAGTGGTATCGATCGGCCTGTTCCGCCCCAGGCCGAGACAGATGTTTGGGGCGCTTTTGTACAGGCCAGTATTCCTCTGGCGGAGCAGTGGGCCCTTGAATTGGGGGCACGCTATGATGATTTCTCCAGCGAATCCACCAACCTGAATGTGGACAACTCCGACAGTGAAGTATCCCCCTCCGCCGCCATCATCTGGCAGACAACCCAGTGGATGCAGCTGGCGTTGCGCCATGACCGGGCATTTCGGGCACCGGGCTCGGAAGAGCTTTACACCACGGGCACACACTTTTGCATCGGCCTTCCATTCGGCTGCAACAGGTTTGTTTCCAACCCCGACTTGAAACCGGAGAGTGCGGCCAACACTGAGCTGCTGGCTAAACTGCGCTTTAATCAGTTGTTTTCCGATGACGAACTGCGCATCGACATATCGGCATTTCAAAACAAGGTGGATGATTTTATCGAGCAGATTGTCACCCCGCCCTCGTTTGTGCCATTTCCCAATGCGGGGTCCACCACCTGGCGGAATGTGCAGGACGCCCAGCTGGAAGGTTTCGAAATTGCCGCGGATTATCAGCTCAATAAACTGCGTCTCAAGTTGTCCTATGGCCAGGTCCGCGGCGAAGACGACCAGACCGGGCGCGATCTCAGTAATATTCCCGCGGATACCATCACCGCCGACCTGAATTACGCCTTCCTGAATGACCGGTTAATTGCGGGGATTCGAGCCATCGATGCCGCCACACAAAGCAGAACCCCCGATGGCCGAAGCTTTGAGGGCTATACCGTCGGCGATCTCTATGCCTCCTGGCAGCCCAGTTCCCTGCAGGGAGTAAAGTTTGGATTGACCGTCAACAATCTGACCGACAGACAGTATCAGCGCGCCTTTGAAGAGCTGCCGGAGGCGGGCCGGGAAATTATTGCCTCTGTGCGGTTTGACTTGTAAGGGGGAACCAGATGACACCAACAGGGAGTAATTTAGCACCGGGGCTTCCAGGAAGCGAAGCTGAAGGTTTGATGCGCGAACTATCCAGCTGGGCCAATACCGCCACCATCATTTTGCATGCTGGCTGTGTGTTTGAGTTCAAGGGTGTGTTTCCCCCGGGTGAAGTGGCCCAGGGTTACTACAACCTGACATCCGACGGAAGTGGATTTGAAGGGCACATCAAACTGGCGGCGATTCATCGCATCACCTTTCAAACCAAGCCCCATAGGGGCAGGGAAAGTTGTGCATTCGTATTTGAAGACCGGGATAATAGCGCCATTTTCAAGGTTTTTCTGGGCCGCGATAAAAACGGTGATTTATTAACCGAGCAGGTAAAATTTTTCAAAGCGTTGTATGAAAAAGTATCGGGAGACAACCATGAAAAACAAGAAACTTGAAAGCCGCTTGAGTGGTGAAATAGAGGAGTTTATCGCAAGCAGAAAAAGCCTCAATTTAGCTACAACGAAAGAAGATGGCTCCGCTTATGCCTCCTATGCGCCTTTTGCGATAGGGGATGAGTGCCTTTACGTGTTGCTGAGCGAGATAGCGGTTCACGCCGTAAACCTGCAGCACAACCCCCAGGCCTCAGTATTGATTATCGAGGATGAGGATGACTGCGGGGAACTGTTTGCCCGTATAAGGGTTAATTATACCGTCAATGCCACACTGCTGGATTGGGATACCCCTTCATGGAAGCAGGGTATCGAAATTCTGGCTGCACGTCACGGCGAGCGCATCCATAACCTCAGTCAGCATGAGGATTTTAAATTGTTCAGGCTGACACCGACCAGGGGGCGCTATGTCAAAGGTTTTGGCAGGGCCTACGAATTGGCGGGAGAGACCCTGACTGGCGAAGCCATTGATCATATGCGGGATGGACACAAGCCGCGCTCGGTGGCTTAGATTGGCACAAGACTAGGAAACACAAGGCAGATTTTATGGGAAAAACAGGGTTTACTGGTTTGATAGAGGCACCTAAACCTGAAATCAAAAAAACCAGGTAAATCCTGTAACGCTTGTTAACTATCGTTTCGTTAACCACAAGGCCAGATTGCTCTATCCGAGGATAGCTGCTCGGCAAAGAGTCGAGCTGCTGCGAGTTAGGAAAATGGGCTATTGAGAATACACCGGAAGCTTCCGGTGCATTCAATATATATTTCCAACTGCCTTCTAAGTCTGGTACAGAGTAAGGTACTGAGTCCGCCCTGAAAACCATCCACTTGCACTGCGCTGCTCAGGGAACACGCCTCATTGTCTGCGACGGGCCCACCAGAGTCATTCACTGACACCTCTCGAATCGCTGCTCGCGAACAGTTCTACCGGGCCTGATGGAAGCAGTCAGCTGTGACACAATCAGCTTCGCATCGACAGCTCACCACAACCTGTAACAATCGCATAAGAGATAAGGCAATTTCTTGTATAAGAATTGCCGTGGCCAATAGATCCGCGAGGTAATTGATTCACACTCGGGGGGATCTCTTTTCACGCCATCAACTCGGGACGAGCTACCTGCACAGGCAGTTTAATCCCATTGAGGCTATCGAACAGCGGGCGTGTGGTTTCGCGGGGTAATGCAAAGAGAAACACCTCCATAGCGCCAATCGGTCAGCAGATACCGAATCGATGTAGCGACAGGGGAAAACCATCCAGGACGTATCTACTTGCACAGCCTGCTAGACTCGATCAGAGGTCAGGATTCATCCGGGAAAACCTGACATACAGGGAGGTTTCGATGCTTCGCAATGGATTGGCATGGATAATTACCGGCGCCATTTATATAAGCCCCACCTGGGCGGATACGGCAAAAACCGGGGGCGGCCTGGAAATCATTTCCAGTGACGGCCGCTTCTCCGCCGCCTTGGGAGGCCGTATTCACTTTGACACCTATTTGTTTAACGACGACATAGATGACACTGTGAGCACCACCGAGTTTCGCCGCACCCGTATCACCCTGTCCGGCAAGGTCTACAACTGGAAATACAAGCTGCAACAGGATTTTTCGTCAGGCGACACCCGCGACGGTTTTCGGGATGTCTATCTCGCCTATGATTTTTGGGGCGGCTCCATTTCCATCGGGCAGTTCAAACCCTACCGTTCAATGGAGGAACTCACCAGCTCCAATAACATCACCATGCTGGAGCGCCCTTTTACCAGCGCCACGGGCATTTTCGATCGGCGTCAATTTCAGCAGGGCATCGGCTGGAGAAACCACTGGGACTGCTATACCGCCGGTATAGTAGCGTTTAACCTGCGCAACGCCGGCGAACTGCGCAATGAAGGGGTTGGCGCGGCCGGCCGTTTCACCTGGGCTCCGGTGGATGTCGCCCTGGAAACAATCCACCTGGGTGTCTCCTACAGCTATGAGGATGCAGGCAGGCAGTCGCCGCCGCTGGAAGCGGACGCGCCCTACGCCGGCCGACGCGGACCGCGTCAGCTGATGGCGCTGACCCCCGGTGACCGCATCTTTTTCTTTGGCGACTTTGGCGATGAAGAATTCTTTTTGGGGGATGCGGGCGGCAGGGTCAATGTGGGCGGCCTGGAGCTGGCGGCCACCCGAGGTCCTCTGTACGCCCAGGCGGAATACACCTACGGCAACTACGACGGTGACTTTTATCTCTCAGAACAATCCTTTGAGGATTTTTTCGGCGCTCCCCCCACCTTTGGCTGCGACCCGGAATTCGGCTGTTTTATCGGCGATCAGACAGTGCGCGCCTGGTATGTGATGGGCAGCTGGATGATTACCGGTGAACACAAACCCTACGATGCCCGCAAAGGGGTGTTCAAATCCGCCAAACCCGAAAGCGGCTGGGGCGCCTGGGAGCTGACCGCCCGCTATGAAAGAATCAGCAACGATGACATCCCCGATCTGGAGGCGGACAGCATTATTTTAGGGGTAAACTTTTACGCCAATCCGCGGGTGCGTTTTATGTTCAACCTGCGTTTTGGCCACGACGATTTAACGGACAACGGGACCGATCAATTGGGAGTGAGAGCGCAGGTCAACTGGTAACCGCACCCCAACAAGCATAACGGCGCCGGGGGCCCGGCGCCCTGCCGTTAACCCTGGACTCAACCCACTTGCTGGGCAGTCGCCGGGTCGAACACCTCAGCGGTCGGGGCCTGCGCAGCCGTGGCGGGATTGTCGAAACGCCACTGCGCTGCATCGCGCAGTCGATACGCCTCGGCAACACTCGCCTCCTTTACCGGGCCATAGCCGCGGATCCGGTCCGGGTAGCGCAACAGTTCCACCGCGGCCTCGTGATTTTCACCGTTCAACTGCCCCAGAACCCGATTGACCAGGGTTTCGTACTCGCCGATCAGGGCGCGCTCCATACGCCGCTCGGCAGTATAGCCAAACAGGTCCAGCACTGTGCCGCGCAGGAACTTGAGCCGGGCCAGCAGCCCAAAGGCGCGATACATCCAGCCGCCAAATTTCAGCTTGCGCGGACGGCCGAGCACCCGGTCGAATCCGGCGATCAGCGGCGGCGAGAGATTAAACTCCAAGGTGTATTCGCCATCAAAGTTCTCTTTTAGCGCCTGGCTAAAGCGACCGTCCGTATACAGGCGCGCCACTTCATATTCGTCCTTATAAGCCAGCAGCTTGGCGTAATTGCGCGCTACAGCTTCCGCCAGCCGGTCACTGCCCGGCACTTTGAGTATTTCCGCGCGGCGCACCTGTTCAACCAGTTCCCTGTAGCGCTCCGCCAGTTCGGCATTCTGATAACCGGTCAGATGTTCGGCCCTATGGGCCACTATCTCTTCCAGGGTCCGGGGCAGAGGCGCCTCGCGCACACCACCATCCAGCAATCCGTCCAGCAGTTTCGCATCCGCAGCGGCGATACGACCGGCGGCAAACCCCTGCAGGTTTGCCTTCACCGCCACGCCGTTGAGTTCGATCGCCCGCAACAGTGATTCCTCCTGCAGCGGCAACAGGCCCATCTGCCAGCTGTAGCCGAGCATAAATATGTTGGCGGCCAGGGTGTCGCCCAGCGCCGCGGTAGTCAGCTTGTGGGCTTCGACGGTGCGCATTTCCAGCACCGCCTCGGAAACCGTATCCAGCACCGCCTGGGGGGAGTGGGTATCCTCCCGGCCCAGCACCGAGGCGGCGGTGGGCGCCAGATGGGTGTTGACCACCGCACGGGTGTGGGTGTCATCCAGCTTTGCCAGGCAGGCGGCCAGATTGCCCGCGGCGATAAGGTCACAGGCCATCAATCCGTCCGCGCGCCCGTCGGAAATACGCACCGCCTGCAGCAGCGCCGGCCGCTCGGCGAAGCGCACATGGGAATAGACGGCGCCGCCCTTCTGGGCCAGGCCGGTCTGATCCAGGGTGCTGGCAGCCCTGCCTTCAATGTGCGCCGCCATTGCCAACAGTGCGCCGATGGTGACCACGCCGGTTCCGCCGACGCCGGTGACCAGCAGGCTGTAGGGTGCCTGCAGCGAGGGCAGCTGGGGGGATGGCAGTTTGGCCGCCTCGGTGCAGAGGCTGTCGCCAACTCCGGCGCGCTTGTACAGGTTGCCACCCTTGATGGTCACAAATGACGGGCAGAAACCGTTGACGCAGGACATGTCCTGGTTACAGCTGGTCTGGTTGATACGGCGCTTGTCGCCCTGGGCGGTCTCCACCTTTTCCACCGCGATACAGCTGGACTGCTGCACACAGTCACCGCAGCCTTCACAGACCAGTTCGTTGATAAAGGGTCGCCCTGCCGCTTTCGGCAGCAGGCCGCGCTTGCGTTTGCGTCGAAGCTCGGTGGCACAGGTCTGGTCGTAGACGATGACGGTACAGCCCTCTTCCTCTCGCAGCGTTCTCATCACCGCGGGCATATGGTCGCGGGGGCGGATTTCCACCTCCGGGGGAAACTGCAGTAGACCCCGGTATTTGTTCACATCGTCCATCACCAGCACGACTTTGCGCACGCCTTCCGCCAGTACCTGGCGGCAGATCATGTCCGGGTGCAGTTCGCCGTCGTGGGGCTGGCCGCCGGTCATGGCCACGGCGTCGTTAAACAGGATCTTGTAGGTGATATTTACTTTCGCGGCTACGGCGGTGCGGATCGCCAGGATGCCGGAATGGAAGTAGGTGCCATCGCCTAGATTCACGAATACATGCTTTTCCCGGGTGAACGGCGCCTGCCCCACCCAATTGACACCTTCCCCGCCCATCTGGGTAAAGGTGTAGGTATCCCTATCGAGCCACTGGGCCATATAGTGGCAGCCAATGCCCGCCAGCGCCCGGCTGCCCTCGGGTACCTTGGTGGAGCGGTTGTGCGGGCAGCCGGCGCAAAACATCGGCAGGCGGGCCACGTTCGAACTCGTTTGCCGGGAAATACGCTCCGCCAGGGTGCCCAGGCGCGAGAGCCGGCGCCGGGCCGGCTCACTGAGACACTTGGGGGGCAACAGGCGCCCCAGCACCTGGGCCACCACCGCCGGTGACAGTTCGCCGTACATGGGCATCAGGGGCTTGTCGTGCTCGTCCACCTTGCCGACGATACGGGGGAAATTGGGGTCCTGCAGATGGACGTTGTACAGCTCCTCTTTGAGCTGTACCTCCATCAGGCTGCGCTTTTCCTCCAGCACCAGCAGATAGTCGAGTCCGCGGGCAAATTCTTGGATACCGGGCACATCCAATGGGTAGGTCATACCCACCTTGAGGATGCGGATGCCCAGATCCCGGGCCTGCCCCTCGTCTACTCCCATATCCTCCAGCGCCTGCATCAGGTCCAGATGAGCCTTGCCGGCGGTGACGATACCCAGAGTGGCATCGGGGTTGTCCAGCACCACCCTGTTGAGGTGATTGGCGCGCGCGAAAGCCAAGGCGGCCGGGCGCTTGTAACGCCACAGACGCTCTTCCTGCTCCAGGGGGTTATCCTGCTTGCGGATATTCAGGCCGCCGGCCGGCATTTCTATGTCCGGATAGCTGAACCGCATCCGCTCGGGGTCCACCGCCACGGTGGCGGAGCTGTCCATGTTCTCGGTGAGGGTGATCATGGCCACCCAGCAGCCGCTAAAACGCGAGAGTTCAAAACCGTAGTGACCATAGTCCAGCACTTCCTGCACCGTGGCCGGGTTGAGCACTGGAATCTGCATGTCCACAAACGCGAACTCGGACTGGCCGGGATAGGAAGAGGATTTGCAACCGTGGTCATCGCCGGCGATGATCAGGGCTCCGCCCCGGGGTGAGGACCCGGCGGCGTTGGCGTGGCGGAAGGCGTCGCCGGAGCGATCCACCCCGGGGGTCTTGCCGTACCAAATACCGCAAACGCCATCCACCTCGGCACCTTCAAACAGGCCCACCTGCTGGGAACCCCAGACCGAGGTGGCAGCAAGTTCCTCATTGACGCCCGGGACAAAGCGAATATTCTGTGCATCCAGGTGTTGTTTGGCGCGCATCAGCTGTTGATCGTAGCCGCCCAGCGGAGAACCGCGGTAGCCGGAAATAAAGGTAGCGGTATTGAGCCCTCTACCCCTGTCCATGCGCATCTGGTCCATGGGCAGGCGCACCAGTGCCTGGATGCCGGACAGGAGTACGCGCCCCTTCAGGACGGTGTAGCGGTCGTCCAGGGAGACCTGCCTGACGGGGGGGATGGCCGCGCTCTGCGGGCTGTTCGACTGCTCACTCATACGCCTGTTTTCCGGTTGCCTGTCCAGTTCGAAACCGAGACCGGACGGTTGGTCATTTGTTGTTTTTCGGTCTCACCACCGGTGTTCCACGGTAGACTGGTGAGCTCATACTAGTGCGTTAAGCGCAATAGAACATTGCTTTATTTACATTTTTGCGCTTAAAATTATGATAAGAATATCGATATTACCAAATTTTATAGGATGGGGGTATATATGAAGCGTTCGACAGACCTGGACGATTTTGACCGCAAGATCCTGCGGGCTCTGCAGGAAAACGCCGATTATTCCATGGCCGAACTGGGGGACAAGGTCGGTCTGTCCCACACGCCCTGCTGGCGCCGCATCAAGCGCCTGGAGGCGGAGGGGATCATCCGCGGACGGGTGACCCTGCTGGATCCGCGCAAGCTGGATCTGGGCGTCACAGTATACTGCTATGTCACCATTCAAAACCATGACGAGGACTCCCTGAACAGTTTTGAATCCGCAGTTCAGGGCGTGCAGGAGGTGGTCGAGTGCTACTCCACCAGTGGCGACAAGGACTATGTGCTGCGCGTGGTGGTGGACAGTGTGGAGCACTATGAGCAGCTGCTGAAGCGCACTCTGGTGCACCTGCCCAACGTGGCCTCTGTCAACTCCACCTTTGCCCTCAAGCAGGTGAAGTACACCACCCAGCTGCCGCTCTGACCGCCTCCTCGGGGGACGGGTGTTGCGCAACCCCCCGGACGCGGGCGATCCCGTGTAATTGCCCAGAGGATTAGGGGCGACAACCTTATCGGTGAGGGATTATCTCTATTGGGTTGTCGGGTTAATAAGCGGCCTGAAGGGCAGCCAGCACCCGCTCCAGAACCTGCTGCAAATCTCCATCGTCGCAGCGAACAGTGATATCCGCGTACTGGCGGTACAGGGCCTGCCGCTCTTTATACAGGTCGGCGAAGCTCTGCCCCGGTGCCTTGGCGATACCGCGGTCGTCATAGTTGTGAATCCGCCGCCGCAGCTCTGCGGCGGAACAGTCGAGGAAAACGATCGGACCAAGGCGAGCCAGGTTTTTCATCCCCTCCGGACTGTAAACCGCACTGCCCCCCGTGGCTATCACATGATTGGGCAGATCCGCCCCCGCCAATACCTCGCCTTCGATTGCGCGCAAATGGCTATAGTCGGAGGCGTCGATAATTTCCTGCAGCGTTTTTTTCTCGCGCAGCTGGATCAGCACGTCCGTATCGACGAAATCCAGGGCCAACTCCTTGGCCAGCAGCACCCCCAGCGTGCTCTTCCCCGCACCCGGCATACCAATCAGAACGACACTTCTACTTTTTCCCATCGCGCTTACCCGGCACGTCAACAACAAACTCCCAGGATCCCGGCCGCGGCGCTCAGTCACCGCGGCGCGGCAGCAGTCGTGCCCGCAGCCACCCCCACAGAGTGTTTCCACCCAGCAGCATCCTATCCAACTGCTCCATATTGTGCGCCTGCCGGGAAGCGGTGGCAAACAGCGCCTCCCGCGTGAGCATCCGACGCCCCGGCTGGATCTGCTTGACCGGCCGCGCGGGGTTTCCGGCCACCACCGTGTTGGCCGGCACCTCGTGCGTCACTACGGCGCCTGCTCCCACCACCGAGTTATCGCCGATCTTCACCCCCTTACAGATAATCGCGCTGTCTCCGATCCACACATTGTTTCCCAGTGTGACCGGTAAGGTGCAGCGAAAAGGGCGGGTGCGATTGTAAAGCCCGTGCCAGTCGGAGTCGGAGATATACACATTGGCGGCGATCATACAGGCGTTGCCGATAATGATGGACTGGCCGGCGGAGATGCGCACACCGGGGGAAATCAGCACATAGTCTCCGATTGTTATGCACGCCTCGCCGCCGCGGTGTCCGAAAGTGGTGAAACGAATCGGTTTGTCAGGGGTGGAGATCAAATGCGGGTAGTGGCCCAGACAAATATTGCCGCCGAACACCTGGACCGAACCCGGGTCCATGATCTCCGGCTCCTGCCCGATACACTCGAATTGCGGCAGCAGAAAGTGCCGGGCCTTCCAGTGGCGAAACCAAAGTTGTAATTTCTTCAGCCAGTATGGCCGGTGATCCCTGCGCATCTTTTCCCAGTGTCAACTGCTCTGTTGCGACACCCGCTGTAGCGGTGCCGAAATTTGTCTGGCAGACAATTGCTTTTGTCCCTGGGGCGCTTTAGTGTCTGCGCTACCGGCAGTAGCGAGCGCGCACCCATGAACCTTGAATTCCCCACCGACATCCACTCAATCAAGGGTTTTCTCGCCCCCAGTGAAGGCGAAGCACTTTATCGACTGGCGGCAAAGGCCAGTGCACTCGGTCCCTGCCTGGAGGTGGGCAGCTATTGTGGCAAGTCCACGATTTATCTGGCAACGGCCTGCAAGCAAAAGAATAGCCTTCTGTTCGCAGTGGACCATCACCGCGGCTCGGAAGAGCACCAGCGGGGAGAGGAGTATCACGACCCGGATCTTTTCGACGCAGCCGCGCAGCTGGTGGATAGCTTTGGCGTATTTCGCACCAATATCAGGGCCGCGCAACTGGAAAACTGGGTTGTGCCCCTGGTCGCGCCCTCCGCGGTCGCCGCCCGCCACTGGAGTACGCCACTGGGAATGGTGTTTATCGACGGCGGCCACTCGTCCGAGGCAGCCATGACCGACTACCGCTGCTGGTCCCGCCACATAGTGACCGGTGGAATTCTGGCCATTCACGATATCTTTCCAAACCCCGCTGATGGTGGCCAGGCACCCTACGAAATTTACCGGCTAGCCCTGGCTTCCGCTCAATTCGAGCCCCTGGAGATGGTCGATACGCTCGGGGTGCTGCGCAGGCTGTAAGGCTATTAACCTGGCGCCGGCCTTTGCTCTGCGACAGCACATCCCTGTACCGCATTAACCCGGCAACTTAGTTAGTTGCCGGGTTAACAGTTGCACGCCGGTAAACAGGCCACTGGCGCGTGTCAGCCCCGCCAGCGCGTCCGCGGCCAGCAACATTGCGCCGAGCGTCCAGGTGGTTTTTTCCTCCGGCCAGACCGCCTTATCCCGGTACACATAACCGGTCCAGTAGCCACCGTCCGCGTCCTGCCAACGGTGCAGACTCCGGTAAAGCTTTTCCGCACGCCCCCGTTCCCCTACCGCTAGCAATGCCATGGTCAGCTCGCAGGATTCCGCTACCGTCACCCAGGGCTCGTCGTCCACACAGCGGCAGCCCAGGTCCGGAACCACGAATCTGTCCCATTTTTGTCCCAGCCGGGCAAGTGCATCTCCCCCCTGAACCACTCCGGTCAGGACCGGATAGAACCAGTCCATGGAAAAGCGGGCCTTGCTCTCCCAGGTGCGGTCAAAACGGTGCGGCAGTTCCCGCAGCGCGTATCCCAGGCTCTCCCGCGCCGCCATCCAGGGCGCCGCCGGCCGGGCCAGTGCGTGGGCAATATTGATGGCGCATTCCAGGCTTTTGTAAATTGAGCAGCAGCCCGTCACCAAGGCGTCCTCTCTGGGCCGCCCCTCGCCATCGACAGCCCAGTGAATATCGCCGTGGGGCGTCTGCAGCCCCAAGACAAAATCCACCGCCCGCGCCACAGTGGGCCAGTAGCTGTTCAGGAAATCCCGGTCGCCAGTGACCAGAAAATGGTGCCAGATACCAGTGGCAAAATAGGCCACAAAATTGCTTTCGCGCCGCTCGCCGTTCTCCACCCCACCATCTTTGTAAGCGGCCCACCAGCTGCCATCCGGCAACTGTATATCCGCCAACCAGGCATAGGCACGCTCGGCCGCGATCCATTCGCCACAGATACTCAACCCCATGGCGGCCTCCACATGGTCCCAGGGGTCGGCATAACCCCCGTCGAACCAGGGAATAGAGCCATCGACCTGCTGCCGCTGGAGGATATACTGCGCCGACATGCGCAAAAATCCCTCGGGAAATACGGCGCGGTCTGCGGCCGGCTGCAACAGGGACTCACTCAAGACACGGCTCCGGCGGCAGTTGGCAATCCAGTCTCAGCCTTTGCTGGCTTGACAAAATACAGCACGATACTTTTTCCCAGAATCGGATTCAGCAGTTTTTCCAGCCAGCGGGTGAGCAGCGGCTTTTGCATCAGGTCCCACACCAGCAGTCGGTGATAGGCATTGAGGAGACGCGATGCGGGCCGCTTCCACAACAGACATTTGAGCCACCAATAGGGAGCGTGCAGAGCGTGGGCCCTGTGCCCGGCGAAATAGCGATGGCCCTGTTGCTCGATGGCGTTGCGCAATTCGCTCTCGCGAAAGATACGGATATGTCCACCCTCCACCTGATGGTACTCCTCCCGCAGCTGCCAGCAAATCCACTCGGGGAAAAAAGCCGGGACGCTGGCTGCAAAAATGCCCGCGGGTTTCAGTACGCGGTCGATCTCCCCCAACAACCCCGTGCAATCCTCGACGTGTTCCAATACCTCGGAACAGATCACCACATCGAAAGCGCCATCGGCAAACGGTAACTGCAGGCCATCGGCCACCCCCAGCAACAGACGTCCCGGCACAGAGCCCTGCTGGCGAAAGGCTTCTGCCCGGTCCTGGGCCGTTTCAATATCACTCTGACTGAGATCGATTCCCACCACTTCCAGCGGTTCGGAAATCAGCAAATGAATCGCGTGTCGACCCTCACCACAACCCAGGTCCAGCACCCGCTGCCCCAGCTGCAGATTCAATTTACCTGGATCTACGGTGATCATCAGGCCGCCTCCACACTGGTATCCGCCGCTACGGAGGCGCTGTCATCGCTTTCCATCGCCCCATTCTCCTGCCCCAGCACCTGGCGGTAGTATCGCACCAACCGCTCAGCGGCGCGGTGCCAGGAAAAGTGACGCTCGATACGTTTGCGCCCCTTAGCGCCCAGTTCCCCGCGAAGCCGCTCATCGCCCAGCAGCCGCCGTATCGCTTCGGCCAGTGCTGCACTATCGCCCGCGGGAACCACCAGGCCAGCGTCGCCAACCACCTCCGGCAGCGCGCCGCCATCACTGGATATCACCGGCACCCCACAGGCCATCGCCTCCCCCGCAGGCAGGCCAAAGCCCTCGTAGAGTGAAGGGCACACCACCATACTGGCACTGGCGTAGTGCTCTACCAGTTCTTCGGTGGAAATCTCAGAGACAAAGCGCACCGACTGGTGCAAGTGCAATTCGTCGAGAAGCTTTTCCGTGCTGCCACCCTCCTGCAAGCGCCCCACTACCAGCAATTCCAGCTCCGGATACTGTTGGCGGAGATCCGCCAGCGCCCGCAACAGGAATCGCAACCCCTTTAGGGGCTGGTCTGCAGAGGCAGTGGTCATTATCCGCAGGGGTTGTCGGGATACGTTTGGCTGTGGCTGGAACACCTGAGTGTCGATACCGTTGTAGATCAGCTGGAGCTGTCCGGGCTCGACACCGAACTGCTGCACAAGGTCGTGCAGGGATTGACTAGAAACTGTAACGATATGGCGCAACCGTCGCGCCACTTTCATCTGCATCTTTACGAAACCGTACCAGCGGCGCACCAGCAGCCGGTGACCCAAGTTAGGGGCCGCATCCAGGGCCAGTTGCCGGTCGCGGCTGATGGGGTGGTGGATGGTGGCCACCACCGGCAGTCCCCGGCGCTCTATTTCCAGCAGGCCATAACAGAGAGACTGGTTGTCGTGCACAATGTCATAGCGATGGCCGTGCCGGCGCAGGTACCTGGCCGCCCGGCGACCGAAGCTGTAGGGTTCGGCAAAACCACCACTGAGTTTGCCCCACCACTCGGAGAAGTCCGCCCAGGATCGCAGGTGCCTCCAGCGCAGTGCGCGGGTGGGGTGCCTTTCCTCATACAGATTCAGGCCCGGCATCTTGATCAAGCGCACGCGCGGATCCAGGTGCGGATAGGGCTGACCGGAAATAACGTCCACCGAATGACCGGCCTCCACCAAAGCCTTGCTCAGATAGTGCAGATAGACTCCCTGACCGCCGCAGAATGGATGGCTTCGAAAACCGAGCAGGCAGATGTTCAATGGCCGAGACACGGCGGTGGCTGACGGACCGTCGGCAAAATTCCCCAAGGCGGTCATAGATTCCCCGTACGACTGCAGTTACCAACCGGGCAAATAAGACAGGTCTTCCCGACCCTATTCATTGTCGCGCGGTCAATGGCGGCACCTGTGCCGCGTTTTTCTCAGCCCGGCATCAAACAACTGTGCCGCGCCCAATTTGAATAGCTGTCGCCAAAACACCAGGACTGTTTCGCGGCGCCGGCTATCCGTAACCGGCGACACCCGCTGCCCGGCAACAACCTAGGGCCTGCTGACACTAACTGAGATAGCCCTGCTGCCACTGGTTTTGTGGCCTGCAAGGCAGGAATTGCGCTGTGTGGTGGGTCCACATAAGCAATTTCTAACGCCGCAGGGCGCGAAACCAGGGGCAGCCCCTCGGGTTGTGCCGGAAAAGGCGCCACTCTTCGTTGCTCGTCGCTCAATTGGAACAACCAAACCGCGCTCCTCTTGCCTCGATTGGCACCTTTTCTGTCACAACAGGGCCAACTCCGTTAGTGTCAACAGGCCCCAGGCCGGACCAGGTGTATCACTGGCTGGCGGGGGGCAAGAATACACCGGCATGGGAATGACTGCCAGACAGAATCCATCCACTTTCACTAGCGGATTCCGACAGCGAAGAAATGAATGACGCCCGGCGAGAGGGGGCCGCACCCAGTCGATGCGCCCCACTCCAAGGGAAAAAAAACCGGACTTAAAAGGAGAACTTGTAGCCGAATCCGAGGTTGAAAACCCACGAATCCATGTCGACCTCATCCCGGGTCCGCACGGAAACGATAGCCGGGTCATCAAACCCCGGCACAAAGGCCTCGGCATCAAAGCCGATATGGACGTCGGGCGAGGCGTCGATGTACATAACCGAGGCGCTCACCACCCAGTTGCTGTGGTGCCCCAGCACCAAGTCTACACCCGCCTGGGCGGTCCAGCTGAAATCACTGCCAAAACTGACATTGCCGGCTCCGAAGCGATTGTTGGTGGGGAAAACCGGCCGCACAAAGTCATTGGAAATATCCGTGTAATTGACTCCCAGCCCCACATAGGGTTGCCACAGGCAGGTGGGATCGAGAAAGTACCAATCCACGAACAGGCTAGTGAAATAGGTATCGAAATCACCCAGGCGCTCTCGAAGCTCACCGATAAACTCGCGCTCGAAGAAGGCTTCAGAGGTAAGGTGCGCCGAAAAGTTGAGATCGTTGGCGTGATAGAGTTCTACCGCCCAGTGATCCATAAATACCCAGGTGGCGTTGACGAACCAGTTGGTGTCGTCATTCAGATCGACTCGATTAACTACATCCAGTCGCCCTTCCACCGGATCGTCGATGAAGGTGGTGGTTCTCTCACGGAAGTCGTCGTCGGGATCGGCATAGGTGGCCCCGATGCGCACTACAAAGGTACCGGCTCCCCATACCGGGGGCGGCTGCTGCATGGGGTAACCAGAGGGGCCCGCCATCGCGGATTCAGCCGCTAAACCGGCAAAACCCACCGCGGCCAGAGGAATGAGGAGAGACTTCAATGTCATGGGTAACTCCTTGTAACGCTAAAAAGCTCCTTCGCCGCAGTTGCGGTTACACACAGTATAGGCAGGCTTTTCCCGCGTACGACAAGAGTTACCCAAAAGACAATGCCTCGAGGGAAAAAAAACCGTCAAGGTAATTATAGGAAAAAAAATGCCCGCCATTGGCGGGCCAGGTTTCTCGAACACACTTTCAGGAGGAGAGTTTAAGCGTTAAACGCTCACCTATAGGTATAGCAAATTATCGCCACCCCCAAGGGGCCCCGACCTGATCAATTCAAATTGCGGGTCTATTGCGTGACAGCGGCCGTCTGCAACCCTGCCAAACAAGGAAGCCGGTGCCGGCAGCTACACCCCAGGCTCATACCCGGTACAGATAGCTCTGATATTCGATATCCGTAACCCGCGCACCGATTTCCGCCAATTCCTGCCGCTTGAGCAACAGAAACAATTCGACAAAACGCGGATCCAGAGCTTTTTGCCACAGGGCACTGCGCTCGAAACGCTGAAGGGCGGCACTCCAGCTGTTGATCAGCTGTTCGCTCTCCACCTGATAGGCATCCCCCTCCACCGGCGCCGGCGCCTCCAGGCGGTTTTCCAAACCCTGGCAGACGCCGGCCAGAATGGCCGCCAGCACCAGGTAGGGATTGGCGTCCGCACCGGCGATACGGTGCTCGATACGGCGGGCCGCCGGTTCGCTGGCGGGCACCCGCAGTGTGGTGGTGCGGTTGTCATAGCCCCAGCACAAATTCAGCGGCGCGTGGGAGCTTTCCTGAAAACGCCGGTAGGAATTGGCGTGTGGCGCAAAAAGCGCCATAGCGTCATTGGCGGTGGCCAGCATACCAGCCACTGCATGGCGCAGGTAGTCGGACCCCAGCTCGGTGCCGTCGTCGAACACATTGCGACCGGAAGCGTCCACCAGACTCATATGTACGTGCATACCGTTGCCGGCGCGGTCGCCAAAGGGCTTGGCCATGGTGGTCACCCGCAAGCCGTGGCGGCGCGCGACGCCCTTGAGCAAGCGCTTGAACAGCAGTGTCTGATCGGCGACCTGTACCGGGTCGGCGCTGTGCAACAGATTTATTTCGAACTGCCCCGGCGCACACTCGGAAAGCACCGAGTCGGCGGGAATACCCTGCTGTTCACAGGCTGCGCGGACATCGGTGAAAAAACTCTGTCGGGCTTCCAGTTCCGACAGGCTGTAGACATCCGTAGAGGGGACCAGCTCAGCGCAGTTGTCGCTGACCGGCTCCGGCCGCCCCAGCGCATCCACCTCCTCTCTGAGCAGGTAGAATTCCAGCTCGGTGGCCACGGTGGCAACCAGCCCCAGCTCCGCCAGGCGCGCAACCACCCGCTGCAGCTGGGTGCGTGGGTCGGCATAGAGAGGGCAGCCATCCGCCTCGTGCAACTGCATATGCAACTGTGCGGTCTGCTCCCGATGCCAGGGGGCCGCAGCGATGGGCGATACGGGGACACAGATGCCATCGCTATCGCCACTGGCAAAGACCAGCGGACTGTTTTCCACATCCCGCCCCCAGACGTCCAGGCTCGCGGCGCTGCGGGGCATCTGCAGGCTCCCTTTGAGCAGTTTGCCGGCCGCCTCGGCCGGCAGCCACTTACCCCGGGGAATACCGTTGATATCGAACATGAATCCCTCAATCCGCTTGAGGTCAGGGTGTTCATGCAAAAATTTCTGCGACGTGCCAAGCAATTCTTGGGAAGGGGAAAACTCTTCTTTTGACGACATATTAAGCCTGGAAAGCAAGGTTCGGAAAATGGTTAACGGGCACCCGGGTGCCCGTTTTAACCACAGTTTACGCCAGAGCTTCGGCGGTATCATCCAGTGCGCGGCGCGCCTTTTCCACCAGCTCATCCACCTGTTGGTTGGTGATGATCAGCGGTGGCGCAATAATCATCGTATCGCCGGTGGCGCGCATTACCAGACCATTTTTGATGCTCATATCGCGACAGACACCGCCGGCTGTACAGTCGTCGTCAAACCGCGCGCGACTGCCTTTGTCCCTGACCAGCTCCAGCGCTCCCACCATACCCAGGGAGCGCGCCTCGCCCACTATGGGGTGGTCCGCCAGTTCGGCCCAACGCTTGGCCAGGTAGGGTCCGGTATTGTCCCGCACATTTTCAATAATGTTCTCGCTGCGCAGGATATTGATAGTTGCCAGCCCCGCCATACAGGCCGCCGGGTGGGCCGAGTAGGTGTATCCGTGGGTGAATTCACCCCCTTTGCCTTTGATCACATCCGCCAATCGGTCGCTCACCATGGTACCGCCCAGCGGGAAGTAGCCGTTGGTCACCGCCTTGGCGAAAGTCATCAGGTCCGGCTGCATGCCGTAGTAGTCGGCACCAAACCACTCCCCGGTGCGACCGAAGCCAAAAATCACCTCATCCATCACCAGCAGTATGTCGTACTGATCCAGCACCTTCTTCACTTCCGGCCAGTAGGTTTGCGGCGGAATAATCACACCACCGGCACCCTGAATCGGCTCGGCGATGAACGCCGCCACCTTGTCCGGGCCAAGTTGCTGGATTTTCTCATCGAGGCAGCGCGCTGCGTAGACACCGAACTCCTCCGGAGACATTTCGCCGCCTTCACCGAACCAGTAGGGTTGCTGGATATGCTCGATATAGTCCAGGGCCTGGAACTGCTTGTGCATACCGCTCATACCACCCAGGCTGGCACCCCCAATAGTGGATCCGTGATAGGCGTTCTTGCGCGAGATAATGATGCGTTTGTCGGGCTGCTGTTGCAGATCCCAGTAGCGACGGATCAGGCGCAGGTTGGTGTCGTTGGCCTCGGAGCCTGAACCGGTAAAAAACACATTATTCATGTCGCCGGGAGCGACTTCCGCCAGCGCATTGGCCAGTTCAATGGAAGGCACTGTAGTGCACTGGAAGAAGCTGTTGTAAAACGGCAGGGTTTTCAACTGCTCATAAATGGCGTCGGCAATCTCATTGCGGCTGTAACCCAGATTGCAACACCAAAGGCCGGACATGCCGTCGAGCATGCGGTGGCCGTCTATATCGATGATATAGGCACCCTCCGCATGGGTGATTACCCGGGTGCCTTGCTTGCCAAGGTCATGGAAATCGGTGAAAGGGTGCAGGAAGTGCTCCCGATCCCGCTGTTGCAGCTGGCTCTTGTTCATAGCGCTCACTCCGGTCAGTTGTTCTAGCGGGGCAGAATCCGGCCGCAATGGTGTCTCGCGGCATCTGCGCTCCAATTTGTGATCACATTTTAGAGCGAGCCTTGGCGGGAGCGCAAGATCTAAAAAACTACCAGGGCCTGTTCACACAATTGAGTTAGCCCTGTTGCAACTCTAACGTCGGCGCCCCTCCTCACCCATAGCCCCGCATCGCCGCTACAGCCGGCACTATTAACCCCGCAACTGGACAAGTTGCCGGGTCAGTGCGGTACGGAATGTGCCGCCGCCGGGCGGATACCAGAATAAAAATTGTGACGCCGGCGATTGGGAGGCCTCATCCATTCCCGGGCCCGATAATTTTGACCAAGCAGTCACGGACCTGTCAGTCGCAAAAAGAGGAAACTGGCCGCTCGTTGAGGGAAGTACCGTGACCATCTTGCCTGGAAGGTTCAGGCCAGCCGCCAATTGCTCTGGTTGGCGGCAAACTGCCCGACGAAGAGGACCTACAGGAGCAGGTGTGGCAAGTTCGAATCGCCATCACAAGAGGCACTGATAGCCGCACCGCACAGTGTCTTGCAGGTGGAAAGGGCGCTAACAATAACAAGCCGAACCGGTGAACAGACTGCTCCAGCGGTTGGCGGGTCTTATGCGCCCAGTTCCGATGGTTACTCCACCGGCTTTACTTTCGGTGGTTTCCAGGAACCGCTGAGCGCGTCGATTTCCGGCCAGTAAAGGCGCAGGTTCATACTGAAGTCGCCGGACTCGGGCGCCGGGAGCCAATTACTTTCCCTGTCCTTACCGGGGGAGTCGCGCTGTATGTACAGCGTGAGCGAACCATCCGCACCGTACTTCAGCTCGTCTCTGTCACCGAGCGCATAGCGGTTCAGGGGGTTATCGGCAAAGAACTGCTTGTCGTTATACATGGTCAGCGACCAGAATGCCCGCACCGGAGGGATCTGATCCTTACGGAAGTGCAGCACATATTTTTTGCTGGAATCGAATGGCTGGCCATCGGCATCCATGGCCGCGAAGGGATAAATAGCATCCCGGACCACGTTGGCCCCCAGCCCGGCGTAGGCAATTTCCGCCCGCCGCAGATAGGCGGTACCGTAGGTGCCGATGGGTGGCATCACCATCGACCAGTTATTGACCTGGTTGGCCGCAGTGGTAATGCCTGCGGCGATCCACTTTTGTGCCATGGGCACCGCTTTTCGGAGCGCCTGTTGCAGCTGCGGCGATGCCTTGTCGAAGTCAAAGGGCACACCGGCTTCCAGGCCTATCCGCTTCATTCTTGCCAGCACCGGATAATCGTTGGCGTGGGGGGGATTGTGTTTGGTCAGCTGCGCAAACCGGGTGAAAAACGCAGCCGCATCCATCTCTGCCACCTGATCGACCGGTGGTGTCGCCGATATCCCCGCATTCACCTCACCCTTGGGCGGAGTGTAGGCCCTGCCCCATGAGGAAAGAGGAACGGCCTTCAGGCCGGCTTGAAACCTGTTGACGCTGGCGAAATCCGCCGGGCCATTGGTCTGTGTCCGGCCAATCATCCAGCCCACCGCAGTCGGTGACCGGATCATCCCCATGTCCTGCGGAAGCTCCCCGTCCCAGCTGGGGCCGACTATGGCAAAAGTCTGCGCGGCGGTACCTGTGGTGCGCTTGCCGGGCGAAGCGAACACGTCGGTCCACAGGTCCAGCATGGGCAGCAAATAGTAGCGACCCCCGGAATCCGGCACTTGGATAACCAGCGGCTCCTCAGCGACGTCAAACCAAAGGCTGGAGTAGAGGGTATCGGCATTGGGACGCACCACATCGGTGAAAGTCGCATCCGGAAATGTGGCGGCGTGAACGAATTGGTTCATCGGCGCGCACAGTTTTTCGACAACGGGCGACTCGCAGTTTGTCCCCAGCTGCCGGGTAATCTCCATAAGAACCGCAGGGTAAGCGTAGAGGTAGGCTTCCACCGCTATGTTGACCAGTTCATCCCGGTCCACCTTTTGCGCCACCAGCGGCGGACACACAAACAGGGTGAGCAACAGGGAAACAAGTGCTGCCACCCAGGGGGGGACAAACCCTTGACGTGAATTAGTGCAGCCGTTGCGCGCAGTCATGGGGGTAATTCCTTTTACGGGTGCCGGTCCCGGCCAAATGGTGCCTCCGTCTACAACTGAGGAGTATAGACACTGCCGCCGCCGGCCCCGCGCCGGGAAACCGTAATCAGGCGCGGGACGGGACTGCCTGCACCACGCGCACAAGATAATCCCAGAAATTGGCCACACTGCGGATATGCACCCGCTCTTCCGGTGAATGGGCGCGGCGGATGGTGGGGCCAAATGAGACCATATCCCAGTTGGGATAGGGTTTGGCCAGCAGACCGCACTCCAACCCCGCGTGAATCACCTTGACCTCGGGTTCCTCGCCACTCATATCCTTGTAGACCCTCTTCATCAGTGCCAGCAGAGGGGACTGAATATTTGGCGTCCAGCCGGGATAGGCATTGTCCAGCACCACCTGTGCGCCGGCCAGTTCGAAGGCGGCGGCTACATTGAGCCCATGGTCATCGCGGGCAGTGTCGGACAAGCTGCGCACCAGGCATTGAATACGCACCTGATTTCGGCCCGCCTCTTGCTCGATCACTACCCGCGCCAGGTTGTTGGATGTTTCAGCGACACCTTCCAGGGAATCGCTCATGCGCTCTACCCCATTGGGGCAGCAGCGGATCGCCTCTATCAGTTTTCCCTGGCTGGCCTTGTCCATAACGCTAACTGGCGCGGAGGTTGCTTCGAGGGAGATTTCCAAACCGGTTTCGCTGTCCAGCTCAGCGGCGATGACTTGAGTCTCCGCTGCCAATACTTCTCTCAATCGCGCTTCGTCACTGTCCGGCACTGTCAGGACGGTGAAGGATTCCCGCGGGATAGCATTGCGCAGACTGCCGCCATCCAGGCTGGCGATACGCAGATCCACCGATGCGCGCCGGACCCTGTCTATGATCCGATTGGCAATTTTGTTGGCATTACCGCGGCCCTTGTCGATGTCCAGGCCAGAGTGCCCGCCGCGCAAGCCGCGCACGCTGAGCCTGAATGCCTTGTGACCAGCCGGCAAGGCTTCCGCCCGATGGGACAGAATGGCGTTGACATCGACACCACCAGCGCAACCCACATAGAGTTCCCCTTCATCCTCGGTATCCAGGTTGAGCAGAAGATCCGCATCGAAGTAACCGGGTTGCAGCTGCTTGGCGCCGGTCATACCCGCTTCCTCGTCGATGGTCAGGAGCGCTTCCAGCGGTGGGTGGGGAATATCGGTACTTTCAAACAGTGCCAGAATGGCAGCCACGCCTATGCCGTTGTCGGCGCCGAGGGTGGTCCCTTCGGCCGTAACCCAATCGCCGTCGATATAGGGCCTGATGGGATCGGTGAGAAAGTCGTGGTCGGTATCGGCATTTTTCTGCGGCACCATATCCACATGGCTCTGCATAGCGAGAACCTTGCGATCCTCCATCCCCGGAGTCGCAGGCTTTTTGAGAATGGCGTTGCCGACCCGATCCAGCTGCACATCCAGGTTGCAGCTGTTGGCGAATTCGACAATGTATTCCACCACCTTGTGTTCGTGTTTGGAGGGGCGGGGAATCTCACACAGTTTGGCGAAGTGCTTCCACAGGGGTTTCGGTTTCAGTTCCGCGACGGCACTCATCGACAGCCTCTTATTGCCGGTTGATTTGTCCTATGGGGTTTGCGGCCCTACGCCGCAAACCCGCAGTTACTGAGCCTTGCCGGTCTCGGCCAGGGGCTCCTCTCCCGCGGCCTGGGCCGCTGCGCTGTCTTCGCTGACCAGATTCAACGCTATGCGGCGCCGGTCCACATCCACCGATGCGATTTTTACTTTCACCGGCTGCTCCAGGTGATATTTACGCCCGCCGTGGGTGAGGAGCAGGTGTTTGCCATCGAACTCCGGCAGCTTCTTTTTATTGCCGTTCAGGCGCACAAAACCATCCACACCATTTTCGTCCAGGCGCACACCGAGCCCGACACCGTTCACCAGCGTAATGACGCCGGCGAACTCGCGACCCACCTGATCCTGCAGAAACTGACAGTAGAGCCACTGCTCCAGGGCCCGGTTGGCCTGGCGGCCGCGGACGAGGTTTTCCTGCAGTGTATCGATTTCCTCGTCGGTGAGCGTCTTCGCGGCTGCCCCTTCAGCTGCGGCACGCAATACTCGGTGATTGTGCAGGTCGTTGTACTTGCGGATCGGCGAGGTGACCGTAGCGTAAGCGGCCAGTCCCAGTCCCAGGTGAACACCGGGCTGGTTATGCAGTTGGCCGGGGCGCAGCATGCGCTTGAGCACCGCTAGCAGGTTGCGCATTTCCGCGGCGTCACTGGCCTCCAGTTGTTTCACCAGCGCCAGATAGTTCGGCAACTGGTGCAGGTCCTGCTCCGCATACTGCGGCAACAATTCCCGCAGCAGACTCTTCACCTCCCCCATGCGCTCTTCGCGAAAGCCCAGGTGTACCGAGAAACAGCCCTGTTGCATTTCTGCCAGCTTGGTGCCAACGGCGATGTTTCCCGCCAGCATAGCCTCCTCCACCATACGCTGGGCGACATTGCGCTCCTGGCGCTCGATACGGGCAATCTTGCGCTGCTCGTCGAGGTGGATTTCATAGTCCGGGCGGTCTTCCATGACAAGCGAATGGCTGGCGCGAAATACGCTGCGAGCCTCACTCAGCAGAGCCAGGCCATGCAGGCCGGCCCGCGCTTCCTCCGGTACCGCCTCCTGGTCTCCCCCGATAAAGCTGCTCACGCTGTCATAGCTCAGCTTGTGCTGTGCGCGGATGGCAACGAAGTCGAAACTGCTCTCACCCAGGCTGCCGTCCTCACTGACCTCAATCTGGAGTAGCAACACCGGGCGCAGTTGGCCCGCCAGCAGGGAAAAGGTGTTTTCACACAGATCGGCGGGCAGCATGGGCAGGGTCTCGCCGGGCAGATACTGGCTGTGTGCGCGGGCGAAAGCCTCCCTGTCCAGCGGGCTGCCGGGCTCTATCAGGCTGGACGGATCGGCCACGGCAATGTGCAGGGTCCAGCCCCCACCGTCGCGTTGAGACACGGCGATAGCATCGTCCATGTCGCGGGTGGTTTCGGCATCGATAGTGACGAAGCCCAGCTGCGACAGGTCCTTGCGCTCCGCCAGCAAAGCGTCCAGCTTGCCCTGTATCTCCCCCACCTGTTTGAGTGCGGCATCGCTGAACTTTTCCGGCAGGCGGTGCTGGGCAACCACCAGGGCGTGCTCGATACCGGCGGTCTCCGGCCGGCCGATCACGGACTCCACCCTGGCCTGGGCCTTGCCGTCCTTGAACGGGTGGCGGCTCACTACACAGGCGATGTACTCGCCGGGCCGGGCCTTGCCCCTGGCTCGTGGCGGCAGAAAGATCCAACGGTCCAGGTTGTTGTGACTGGGCTGAATAAAATGACCCTGTCCACGCTGTACATAGGTCCCCACCAGAAACTTGAACTCCGATTCCAGCAGCTGGTCCAGTTCCGCCGACAGCCTGCCCTTATCGTCTTCGGTGACGCTGGCCCTGACACGGTCACCCGGAAAAACGCGCTCCATTTCCGCGGGTGGCAAAAAGGCCTCGCGCCCGTCGTCGAGGGTAACAAAGCCAAATTTTCCATTGCTGCCGCGCACGCGGCCGTCGACGAAGTCCTTGTTGGAGCGGATGTCGGTTTTCAGTTTGGATAATTGTTTTAGCGCATCGGCGTTGAGCATCGTGGGTCCCAAAGAATCGGTTTGGGCGCGGATTCTACCAGACCAAAGCGGCGGGATCAGCGCACTGGAGAGGGAACCCGAAACTTTTATGACTAGCTGACACCCGCTGTTCCTCGACAATCAGCCATCCTAAAATGAGACAAAATGCGTGATAAATCGGCCGAGTTTTCGTCTCATTGTGCAAAATTTGCAAACCAATGATCCATTTGCAGGATATAATCTGCCGTGCGATAAAAACGGAAAGGGCTGTGGTTGCCGTCCAGCTGTGAAATCGGCCTCCAGAGAGGAACATAAAATGAGTATTTTTTCCCACCCCGCCTACGACAAACACGAACAGGTGGCCTTCTACCAGGACGCCAGCAGCGGTCTGAAGGCGATTATTGCGGTGCACAATACCAATTTGGGACCCTCGTTGGGGGGCTGCCGCATGTGGCCCTATGCCGACGACGGCGAAGCGCTGAACGACGTGTTGCGGCTGTCCCGCGGCATGACCTACAAATCCGCCATGGCAGGCCTCAGGCTGGGCGGCGGCAAGTCAGTGATTATCGGCGATCCGCGGAAGCAGAAAACACCGGAGCTGCTGCGGGCCATGGGCGATTTCATCAACACCCTGGGCGGCCGCTATATCACCGCGGAAGACTCCGGCACCAGTGTCGAGGATATGCACATCATCGGCGAGCACACCGAATATGTGTCCGGCCTGATCGAGGGTTCCGAACACGGTGGCGACCCCTCCCCTTCCACCGCCTACGGTGTTTTTGTGGGCCTGAAAGCCGCAGTGGAGCACCGCTGGGGCAAGTCCGACCTGAACGGCCTCAAAGTGTCCGTGCAGGGTGTCGGCAATGTGGGTTTCCGCCTGGCCAAACTGTTGAGGGAGGCCGGCGCTGAACTCTATGTGACGGACATCTTTCAGGACAATGTCGACCGCGCCGTAAATGAATTGGACGCCAGAGCGGTGAATGCAGAGGAGATTTTCGATCTGGACGTTGATCTCTTCGCCCCCTGCGCCATGGGCGCCATTCTGAATGACGACACCATTGCCCGCCTGCGGGCAGGTGCCATTGCCGGTGCCGCCAACAACCAGCTGGCGGAAGAGCGCCACGCCGAGGTGTTGCGCGAAAAAGGCATCCTCTACTCCCCCGACTATGTGATTAACGCCGGGGGTATCATCGATGTCTACTATCAGCAGCAGGCCGGCTACGACCCGCGGCGGGTGCAGGAACATATCGAGACCATCGGTGTCACCATGCAGGAGGTCTTTCAGCGCGCCGAGGAAACCGGACAGACCACGGCACATGTGGCGGATCGGGTGGCGGAAGAGCGCTTCGGCCACGAGGACGCTGTAAAAAAAACTGATTCAGCCGCAGCGTGATTGCCGAGCGGGCGCCGTTCCCGGTGCCCGCAAAGCCCGTCCCTTCAGGCACCAGCTAAAGACTCTCCCTCCCGGTGATACATCCACCGCGCCATATGGCTTTTGACGCGGCAGTTGCCGGACCAGAAGCGATATACTAGTCAGACTATGGGGAAAACCTTCCGTGGGCTCTTCCCTATTCGGGCTTGCGGTCATTTCCACGAGCCCTTTACTTCAAGTCAAGCTGCTACAGGTTTGATTTGCACCCCGGACATTCCTCTCCGGGACAGCAGGCTGCCGGCAATATCTTCTTCGGCGGTCTGCCAGTTGTGTACGCGGCCCCGGCGCCGGGTTGATCCAGCAAACGAAAGGCGGAAACACCAATGGATTTACGCACTCCCCTCTTTTTTCTCCTATTGTCGTCACTGGCCCTGAGTGCCTGTGTCGAGAAAGATGCGCATCCGGCCCTCACCGTGGATCGCGAGGCCGCGGCGAGCAGCAAGGCGGCGGCCGCCAACGATGCCGCCTATGTGGAAGCGCCCAAGATCGAGATCCCGTTTCACAAGGAACGCCTGGACAACGGGCTTACGGTGATAGTGCACGAGGATCACAAGGCGCCGGTGGTCGCCATCAATATCTGGTACAAGGTGGGCTCCAAGGATGAGAAGCCGGGCAAAACCGGGTTTGCCCACCTGTTTGAGCACCTGATGTTCAACGGCTCTGAAAACTATCCGGGGGAATTTTTTGAGCCCTTCCAGCGCTCCGGTGCCACCGATATGAACGGCACCACCAACAATGACCGCACCAACTACTTCGAAACAGTGCCCAAGGGCGCTGTGGATATGGCGCTGTGGATGGAGTCGGACCGTATGGGCCACTTCGCCGGCGCCATTACCCAGGAGGTATTGGATGAACAGCGCGGAGTGGTCAAAAATGAGAAACGCCAGGGTGAGAACGCACCCTACGGCAAAGCATTCGACACCATTGCCAGCGGTACCTTCCCCCCAAACCATCCCTATTCCTGGACCCCCATAGGTTCCATGGAAGACCTGGACCGGGCCAGCCTCGAGGACGTGAAACAGTGGTTCGCGGATTACTATCAGCCCGCCAACGCCATACTGGTTATCGCGGGCGACATCACCGTGGACCAGGCCATGGCCAAGGCGCGCGAGTATTTCGGCGATATACCCAGCACCTCGGTCCCGCCGCGGATTAACAACTGGCAGCTGCCGGGACAGGTGAGCAAGCGTGAAATACTGTACGACAAGGTACCCCAGACACGTATTTACCGGGTGTGGAATGTACCCGGGGTCGCCGGCGAGGAGGAAAACGCCCTGGAACTGATGGCCTCACTGCTGGCCAACCGCAAGAATTCCCTGCTCTACCGCCGCCTGGTTCGCGACGAAAAGGTCGCCACCAGTGTCAGTGCCTTTTACTATGGCCGCCAGTTGGCCGGTCAGTTCATCATTACCGTGGATGTCAAACCAGGCCAGCCGCTGGAAAAAGTCGAAACTCTGCTGCAAGAGGAGCTGCGGAAATTTGTCAAAGGCGGAGTCAGCGCCGAAGAGATCCGCCGTATCAAGCAAAGTGAATTCGCCGGCCTGGTGAAGGGACTGGAGAAAATCGGCGGTTTTGGCGGCAAGACCGATATCCTCGCCCGCTCCGAGTTTTACTACGGCGACCCGGGTGCGCTGGTGGCGGGACTGGAGGACTATGCCAAAGTCGACGCGGCGCAGGTACAACAAGCCGCGGAGCAATGGTTGACTGAAAACAGTTACACCTTGATCATCCAGCCCAAAGAAGAATATACCGCCAGCGAGCAGGGCGCCGACCGCTCCAAACTGCCGCCGGTAGACAAAACGGTGGAGCTGGAGCTGCCGCAACAGCAGAGCTTTACCCTGGACAACGGACTCAAAGTCATACTGGCGGAGCGGCACGACACCCCGGCCGTATTCATGAACCTCCAATTCCGCAGTGGCGCCGTTGCCGACGGCGACAAGCCGGGACTGGCCTCCATTGCGGCGAGGATGCTGAGCGAGGGTGCCGGCAAATATGACAGCCTCGAATTCAGCTCCCGCCAGGAGGAACTGGGTGCGACCATCGGTGCCGGCAGCGGACTCGATTACAACAGCATCACTTTCAGCGCCCTGAAAACCCAGTTGAAGCCGTCGCTGGAATTGTTCGCCGATGTGGTCACCCAACCGCTGTTTCCCGAGCAGGACCTGACCCGCGTGGTTTCCAACCGCATCGACGCCATCTCCCAGGAAAAGGCCCAGCCCCAGGGGTTGGCCCTGCGCGAACTGCCGCCGCTCCTATACGGTGAGAATCATCCCTACGGTACCCCACTAACCGGATCCGGAACCGTCGAGGGTGTGCGCTCCATCACCCGCGATGACCTGGTGAAGTTTCACAATACCTGGCTGAGACCGGACAATGCCATGCTGACCATCGTCGGCGATGTCACCCGCGACGAAATCGAACCCCTGCTGAATGACGTGTTCCGCAACTGGCGCTCCCCCAAAACTCCGCTGGCCTCCGCCGACATACCTGCAGTAGAGCGCCCGTCGGGTACCAGGGTCTTTCTGCTGGACCGCCCCGGAGCCCAGCAGACCTACATCATGGCAGGCCTGGTGATGCCGCCCTGGACACCGGATGGTGCCGAGGCGTTTGACGCCATGGCCAAGGTGATCGCCGGCAAATTTACCTCGCGGGTCAACATGAACCTGCGCGAGGACAAGCACTGGTCCTATGGTGCCAGAGCCGTGTCTCTGGATACGGAGGGCCAAAGGCCTTACCTGCTCTTCGCGCCGGTACAGACGGACAAGACGGGCCCCGCCATTCAGGAGCTGCTGAAGGAATATCGCGAATTCCTGTCCAGCCGACCCATCAGCGAACAGGAACTGGCGGACTTCCGCGACGACGAAATCCTCAAGCAGAGCGGGGCCTTCCAGACCAAGGGGCAACTGCTGTCCAGTATCACCTGGCAGAACGAGAAGGGACTGCCGCCGGAGTATATCGCCGACTATCCCCAGCGCGTGGCGGCGCTGACCAAACCGGAAGTGGAGGCTGCGGCCAGGGAATTCCTGGCTCCGGAGCAGTTCACCTGGGTGATCGTAGGGGATCTAGCGCGCATCCAGCCGGAAATCGAGGCGCTGGACCTGGGCCCGGTTACCGTACTGCCGGCCGCCGAATGACCAATTGACCGGATCGCCCGCCAGGGCCTGTTGAAAAAGTCCTCCCCGACTTTCCTCAACCCGGGTTTGCGGCGCATGTCCGCAAACCCTCCACGACAAATCAGGCAGTTATATGCTTGATTCGCGGCCCGAACATGCCTGTTCGGGACAGCAGGCTGCTGAAAAACACTTTTTCAACAGATTGCTAGGCGCGGGCACTTGGGCGCTGGCTTACCGCAGTATGCCAGCGCACCAGATTGGGATGCTCGCTGGTATCGGGGCGGATTTTGACCACTTTGCCAAAATCCAGGGCACACAACATGCTGATATCGGCCACTGAGTAGTATTCGTCCACCAGATAAGGGCTGGAGGCCAGATGCTGGTCCAGTGTGGAAAGAAACTGCATTGCCTTGCGGCCGCATTCGCGGCCGAATTCCGGAAACAGCTCCATACGATCGGCGAAAAAGCCGCTGCTGTGCTGGAAGTTCATACCGATATTGAACATCAGGTTGAAGTCGGCGCGGCGGTTCCACATTTCCACCAGTGCCCGCTCCCGGGGGTCGCGTCCAAAAAGTGCCGGCTCCGGGTGCAACTCCTCCAGGTAGCGCTGTATCGCGACTGACTCGGCGATACAGGTACCGTCACTCAGTTCCAGCACCGGCACCTTGGCATTGGCATCCCGCGCCCGGTATTCCGGGGTGAGGTTCTCTCCGCTGGCGATATCCACCTGCACAAATTCCATATCCAGGCCTTTCTCAGCCAGGAACACCCGCACCCGCCGGCAATTGGGGGCCTTCGTATATTCGTAGATTCTCATGTTCGGACTTCCTCTCCGCTCTGTCATTGGGGTAGATTGTGCAGCACGCAAAACTCAACGGATTTACAACCAGCGACTCTAAGTCAGACGCAAAAGGGGTCACAATGACAACAAGTACCAACCGGGGAAACCTCCGCAGCCGAATGACCGCCGCCGCACTGGCACTGTGCGCGGCCTTAACCTTCAACCAGGCAGTGGCGGAGGGGATCGCCATCTATGCCGGCAGCCTGTTCGATAGCGAAAAGGGCAACCTGCTCAAAAATCGCACAATCCATATTGTCGATGGCCGTATCGAATCGGTGCAAAAGGGTTTCGCCAAGCGCGATAGCGAAAGGCTGGTGGACCTTCGGGAGTACACGGTACTGCCGGGACTGATGGATATGCACACCCACCTGTCCACTGAATTCGGCCCACGCACCTATATGGAGGCCTTCACCTGGAACCCCGCGGATTTCGCCCTGCGCGGCGTGGATACCGCCCACCGCACCCTGCAGGCCGGATTTACCACCGTGCGGGACCTGGGGGACACCGCCAATGTCACCATCAGTCTGCGCAACGCCATTGAGCGCGGGATTATCGATGGCCCCAGGGTATTTACCGCCGGCAAGTCCATCGCCACTACCGGCGGCCATGCGGATCCCACCAACGGTCGCCGCCGGGACCTGATGGGCCAGCCGGGGCCGGTTGACGGGGTTGTCAATGGCGTCGCCAGCGCCCGTGAAGCCGTGCGGCAGCGCTACAAAGACGGCGCCGACCTGATCAAGATTACCGCTACCGGCGGGGTGCTAAGCGTGGCCAAGAGCGGCCAGAACCCACAGTTCATGGAGGATGAACTGGAGGCGATTGTCTCCACGGCCAAAGATTACGGTTTCACCGTGGCGGTGCATGCCCATGGCAAGGAAGGTATGGAGCGCGCCATCCGCGCCGGCGTCGACTCCATTGAGCACGGCACCTATATGGATGGCGAAACCATGGAGTTGATGCGACGCTACGACACCTGGTATGTGCCAACCCTGCTGGCGGGCGAGTGGGTGACGGAAAAATCGAAACTGGAGGGTTTCTTCCCGGACATGGTGCGGGTCAAGGCCGCCACCATAGGTCCGCGCATCAAGCAAACCTTTGCCAACGCCTACAAGCGCGGCGTTAAAATCGCATTTGGTACCGACAGTGGCGTCAGTCGCCATGGGGATAACGGCCGCGAGTTCGCACTGATGGTGGACGCGGGAATGACGCCGGCAGATGCGATTCGCAGCGCCACCTGGAATGCCGCTCAACTCCTCCAGGCGGAAGATGAACTCGGCAGCATCAGTGCGGGCAAGCACGCCGATATTGTGGCCGTCGCCGGCAATCCGCTGGAGGATATCAACCAGCTGCAACAGGTGCGCTTTGTCATGAAAGGGGGCGAGATCTACAAGGAGCCCACCGACACCATGAACCCGGCAACTGAATAAATTGCCGGGCCTGCGTCAACAGTGCGCCACAGGGAAGTGCCGCTACCGGGCAGGGGCCGGCGCAGGCCCCTGAAAAGCAATTGACCCAGTGTCAATGCACTGGTTTTCAAGGGAGACAATCCAGCCGATAAGGGGTTGTCTACCGGCCCGGGGGTGCAAGGTGGACCTTCGTCTTTCCCTCAGTCCCGCAGCTCAAATACCAAGTCCAGATCCACGGTCACTTTGGTCTCGCCCAGTGCAATCGGTACCCGGGCATCCGCCGACGCCATTTCTGCACGCATCATGGGGAGGGGAATCCCCCTGCCCGCACCCTCGGATATGCTGACGATACGCCCGACTCTCATACCCAGAGCCTCGGCAAAAGACTGTGCCCGCGCGCGGGCCTTTTCCACTGCCTGCTTGCGGGCTTCCGCCATCAGTGGTTCCGGCTCACCGATGGAAAAGCTGGGACCGTGGATATTGGTGGCTCCGGCCTCGGTGAGGACGTCGAGAATCCCACCCAGGTCTTCGATTTTGCGCACCTTTATCTGCACCGTATTGCGCGCCATGTAACCCGTGATCTGCGGCCGTTTGACACCGGAGGAGCTGGTGACCGGCCCGTAGCGGGGCGACAGACTGATACCGCTGGTCTGCACATCCTTCTGCTCGATACCGGCTTTTTCCACCGCCTTGATAAGCTTGTCCATCTGCTCCGCGTTGGCCTGCATCACCGCCTTGCTGTCTTTACCTTCCGTGGTCACGCCGGCGGAGATCTCTGCAACATCCGGCGCCTTGCTCACTTCCCCCTGCGCAGAGATATTTACCAGCGTTCCCTCCGCCTCGCCACCGCGACTGCCACAACCGGTTGCGAGCACCACCAGGCCGGCCAACAAGGTGCCGGCCACCAATTTCATTCCATTCTCCATGGCATTGTCCTCGAAATTTCCACAGTGTTTGTTTTGGGGCGGAAACTGTCGCTCATGCTACCTGAACACCTGCTGAAAGTCCTCTTCCCCATCGTGGTAGATGGCGAATCCGAGCCGCAACATCTGCTTGCGGCGATCACACTGAACACCGCGGGATTGCAACTCGCGCTGTAGTTCCAGTGATCGCTCCGGAGTGGCGCAATCAAAGGTAAAGAAATGGCCGTGGCCGCTATCCAGATCGTGGTAAACCAGATTGTCGCGATTCAACAGTGGGTGGTGGGCCGCATCCATGGAGTGCAGGAAACGCCGCTGGGCAGCCAGCACAAACTGGTGAATCTTTGCCACGGTCACACCATCGCGTTCATACATCTGCAGAACCGCCAGCGCCTTGTACAGCGTCGAGTAATCCATGGTGGAACCGGCAAAACGCAGCCAGTTATCGGCAAAGCCCACCCGGTCTGCGCGGTTCTCCAGTTCCGCCATATCGGCGAACCAGCCGGTATACAGGGGCCGCAGCCGACAGCCCTCGGGCAGGCTCATAAAACACAGGCCCTCGCCAGCTCCCTGGTACTTGTAGGAACCGGCGGTGTAATAAACCTTGTCAGCCACACGGCTGAGATCCGTCGGCAGCGCAAAATAAGCGTGGTAGCCGTCAACCACAAACTCGGTTCCCTCCGGCTTGCGCGCCACAATATCCAGCAGGTGCGGAAACACCACCCCCGACTCAAAAAACACCTGGCTGGCGTACGCCAGGTGATACCCTCCCCGGTGCAGCTCCCTTTCAAAGCGCTCCGCCAGAGTGTCGTAGGGCAGCTTATCGATACGGGTTACCTCTACCCCCGACTTCTCCTCCAGACGCTGAAGCTGGCGGGCGAAACTATAGAATTCACCGTCGGTAGTGAGAATCCGCAGTGGCCGCGTCAGATCAAAAGCGCTGATCAGGCGAAACACCAATTCGTGGGTATTGGGCGCCAAAGCGATGTGATCCGGCCTGGGCAGGCCCAAAGTGTGGGCCACAGCCGTCTGCCAGGCGGGAATCTTGTCGGCGAAGATAGGTTCCCACTTGGCGTCGGCCAGGCTGGCGGAATCCCGCCAGTACTGCTGTACTGCCTCGAAGGTGACATCCGGCCAGTAGTGATGCGAGTGGCAGGCCATATGCAGAGGCGGATAGGCATGGGCAGTACTCGCCTCGGCGGCACCCTGCAAAAATCTGCGAAAATATTGCTGATACATAGGATTCAGACACCCCTTAATCAGAGGTTCCCTTGTAGTTTGTGGCCGATTGTAGCCGGTTTGCCCCAACGCAGACATCGCCGGCGGGCACAGGCAGGGAAACTGGTTATAAAATAAATAGGCCGGACTTCATTCATCTGGCAGGCCGCTGTCCTCAACAGGAATAAGCGGATCGCAAGTCGAACCTGTGGCTGCATGATTTGTCCGAAGGGTTTGCGGACATGCGCCGCGAACCCGGGTGTTGGATTGGCGGGTTGATAGTGTGTTCCCGGCAACACCCGGCCGTCGCGCCCGGTGGCGCCGTACAGTGCGGATGAAGATTAGCTGTCGGGCTGATAACCTGTAACCGGATAAGCAGAGGAGTAAACAGCGTGGAATATTTACACACCATGGTCCGGGTAGCAGACCTGGAAGAGTCGCTCAAGTTTTACTGTGAAAAGCTGGGTCTGCAGCAGATCAGCCGCCAGGACCACGACCAGGGGCGTTTTACCCTGGTATTTCTGGCCGCACCGGGAGACGCGGATGCCGCGCGCGAGCACAAGGCGCCGTGCCTGGAACTGACCCACAACTGGGATCCCGAAACCTATGACGGCGGCCGTAACTTTGGCCATCTGGCCTACCGTGTGGATAATATTTACACCGTCTGCCAGCGGCTGATGGACCAGGGCGTCACCATCAATCGTCCACCCCGGGACGGCTATATGGCTTTTGTGCGCTCCCCTGACGGCATTTCTATCGAGCTGCTGCAGAGAGGCGAGCCGCTCGAACCGCAGGAGCCCTGGGCTTCCATGCAGAATACCGGTGAGTGGTAGGCAGTGGGCTAAAGAGGGGGCGGCTCAGTGAATTTGAACACCAGGTGATTGAGTGAAAAATTCTTCCTGTGTAATGCTGGCGGGAGCCGGCGCGGCAAAGCGGATTCGCGCAGAGGGCCTGCAACCGGATCAGGTCTCGGTGCTGCTTGGCGCCTCCGGTGGCGCCAAGTGGCTGGTTATCAGCCAGCTGGACCGGGTGCTGATGGGCGAGTTCTTCAGGGGGCGGCAAAAGCCCATCACCACCCTGGGATCCTCCATCGGCAGCTTTCGCGGCCTCTGCTACGCCATGGACGACCAGCTGTCGGCGCTGGAAACCCTCGAACACGATTATATCAATCAGACCTACGCTTCCGACAAACCCACACCAGAAGAAATAACTGCCAAAGGCCAGGAGATTATACAGGGCGTGCTGGGCACCCATGGGGCGCGACAGGTGGTGGAGAACCCCGTCTGGCAAAGTCATTTTGTGGCTGTGCGCGGACGCGGGCCCCTGGCCAGTGAACGCAGGGCCATACTGGCGCCGGCACTGCTGACATCCGCACTGGCCAATGCGGTATCGCGCCGCACCCTGGCGGCCTTCTGGGAGCGGGCGGTGTTTCACGCGGGTGCGGAATCGTCTGTACATTTTAGCAATCTCCGCACGGTCAACGTTCAGCTCAGCACCGGCAATGTGCAAACCTCCGTGCTGGCCAGTGGTTCCATCCCACTGGTGATGGCCGGCGTGCGCAATCCCGAAGGCGCGCCGCCGGGCAATTATCGCGATGGCGGCATCACCGACTATCACTTCGACCTGGAGTTCCAGCACCCTGAAGGGCTGGTGCTCTACCCCCACTTCTTCCCCACCATGGTGCCCGGCTGGTTCGACAAGGGCCTCGCTTGGCGCTGGGTCCGGGGTGGCGCACTCAACAATACCCTGCTGGTGGCACCATCGCCGGAATTTGTAGCTCGATTACCTTTCGGCAAGATTCCGGATCGCAACGACTTTTATAAATTCAGCAACGAAGACAGGGTGAAATACTGGCGTCAGGTGGTCGATGCCAGCAAGCGCGTGGCCGATGACTTTTATCATCTGTGGCAGAGCGACCGGATCGCCGAATGCCTGGTACAGGTGGGACCCGACGACCTGCTGCACAAGCTGGGCGGGAGGACTGCGGCATGACCGCTGCACAGGAATTCAAACTGCCCCAGGAGTCCTACCGCACCACCCAGGAGCGGGTCTATTTCCAGGTGCGCGATGCCATACTGCGGGGTAAGTTTCTGCCCGGCTGCGCCATCACCATCCGGGGTCTGGCGGCGGAACTGAATTGCAGCCCCATGCCGGTGCGCGAAGCGCTGCGCCGGCTCACCTCGGAACGCGCGCTGGAAGTTTCCGATACCCGCCGGGTAAAAGTGCCCACCATGACCCCGGACAAACTCTCCGAGATCTGTGCCGCACGGGTGGCTCTCGAATGCCAGGCGGCGGAACAGGCGCTGCCATTCGTAGGGGACGAGGAATTGCAGCAACTGCGCCGGCTGGACGAAGATGTCACCGCGGCACTGACAGAGGGGGATATCGAGGCCTATGTCACCGCCAACCTGGAATTTCACTTTACCCTCTACCGGCTGGGGCAGCCGCATATTATCCTGTCTTTGATCGAGAGCCTGTGGCTTCAGACAGCCCCACTGCAACACCTGGTATTTCAGCGCTTTGGCATGCAGGAGCTGCCAGACCGGCATCAGGACCTGCTCGAAGCCATCGGCGCAGGGGATGCCGGCCGGGTGCGCACCGCCATTCGTCAGGATATCGAAGAAGGTCTGGGTTCCATCTCCGCCGAGGAGTTGTTGTAATCCGGGCGAGTATGGTGGGCTGAGTTCGGTTTTATCCCCCTGTCACCACCACAAAGCTGTGAAGCTTTTGGCAAATACCCACCGCGAGACACCCTAACCCCTCCCCTGGCATTGTCGGTGCACAATCCTATAGCCCCACGCTTATTTACCCGGCAATCCAGCAGATGATTCCCCATCCATTGGATTAGCACCGTTGAAAAACTGCACAATTACTCGGAATCGCTTGCTATTCGAGGGACTTCGCCGGCCACCCGCCGCAGTGGTATTATCCGCGCGCGCTGTACAGCGTTGCGACAAGAAGCGCACTGTCAGCCAATTGCTTATTACAAAATAATGGTATCTTGATGCAGAAATTAGCCCTTTTAGCCGTTTTCATAACTTTCTGTGGTTTGGCGCAGGCAGAAGAGTTTGAGATCTCCCCGCTGTCCATCGGGGAGACCATTCGTTTCCCATCCAAAATCTTGAAGGAGGAGCGCCGTTTAAACATTTACCTTCCAGCCAGCTATCACAAGAACCAGGATAAAACCTATCCGGTTATCTATCTTCTGGATGGTTCCGTGGAGGAGGACTTTTTGCACATTGCCGGTTTGATGCAATTTGGCGCTTTTTCCTGGATCAACATGCTCCCGGAAAGCATACTTGTCGGTGTGGAGAACGTCGACCGAAAGCGGGATTTTACCTATGCGTCGCAGGATACCAGAGACAGGAAAGAGTTCCCCACGTCCGGGGGTTCAGGCAAATTTATAGCGTCGCTCAAAAAAGAAATTCTCCCAGCGATAAAACAGAATTACAGGGTGAATGGAGAGTCCACCTTGATTGGACAATCCCTGGGCGGATTATTGGCGACCGAGATCCTGATCAAACATACGAGTTTGTTCGACAACTATATTATTATCAGCCCCAGCCTCTGGTGGGACCGGGAGTCCTTATTGCAGTCAATACCAGCGGACTGCTGTGGCGCCGGTACTATTTACGTCGGCGTTGGCAAAGAGGGGGAGGTGATGGAGCGACTGGCCAGGAATCTCTATCAAAAACTGGACCCGGAAAGCAGCACCGAAACAGTTCACTTCGGCTACTTCGACCAGCTCAACCACGGCGACACACTGCATCTGGCAGTGTACGATGCTTTCAACAAGCTTTTTTCAGACCGGGAAAATCAAGAATAAGACAGCCTGCTGGCCCTGCGAGCAGCTTATTAACCCGGCAACGCAATAGGTTGCCGGATTGGTAATTTCCCCGGGGCCCTGCCTTGCAGGCCACAAAAACAGTAGCAGCAGGGCTATCTCAGTTAGTGTAAACAGGCCCTAGTCAAAGCGATCGAGGTTCATCACCTTGGCCCAGGCACTGGCAAAGTCCTGCACAAACTTCTCCCCTCCGTCATTCGCGGCATAGACCTCCGCTACCGCGCGCAACTCGGAATTGGAGCCGAAAATCAGGTCTACCGGTGTCGCTGTCCACTTGACCTCACCGGTTTTGCGATCTTTGCCTTCGTATACACCCTCCGCGGAGGATTTCTGCCATTCCGTAGACATGTCCAGCAGATTGACGAAGAAGTCGTTACTCAACCTTCCGGGGCTGTCGGTGAATACCCCGTGCCTGGAGTTGTCGGCATTGGCCCCAAGCACTCGCATGCCCCCCAACAAAACCGTCATTTCCGGGACGGTCAAGGTGAGCAGGCTGGCCCGGTCGACCAACATATCCGGTGGCGAACGGCTGTTGTCCGGATCGAAGTAATTGCGAAAGCCGTCGGCGCTGGGCTCCAGCACCGCAAAGGCCTGCACATCCGTCTGCGCCTGAGAGGCATCGGTCCTGCCCGGCTTAAAGGGCACCTCAATATCGTACCCCGCTTGACTGGCCGCCTGCTCCACCGCCGCTGTGCCACCCAGCACGATGACATCGGCCAGGGACACCTGCTTGCCTCCGGATTGGGCCCCATTGAAATCCTGTTGCACCTGCTCCAGCTTTTGCAGTGCCTGCGCCAGCTCCTCGGGATCATTCACCGGCCAGTCCTTTTGCGGCTCAAGCCTGATACGCGCGCCATTGGCGCCACCGCGCAGATCGGTCCCGCGGAAAGTGGATGCCGATGCCCAGGCGGTGCGCACCAGTTGGGGCACCGTCAGGCCGGAGGCCAGGATATCGGACTTGAGCTGGGATATATCCCCGTCGTCGATCAGCGGGTGGTCCACCGCCGGAACCGGGTCCTGCCAAATCAGCTGTTCTTCCGGCACCTCGGCTCCGAGATAGCGCCCCCTGGGGCCCATATCCCGGTGGGTGAGCTTGTACCAGGCCTTAGCGAACGCGGTTTTCAGTTCGTCCGGGTTTTTCATAAACCGCTGTGCGATTTTGCGGTATTCCGGGTCCATTTTCAGTGACAAATCGGTAGTCAGCATCACCGGTGCATGGCGCTTGTTGGGGTCGTGGGCATCCGGCACCAGGCTGGCGGCACGGGGGTCAGTGGGGATCCACTGCACAGCCCCGGCGGGACTCTTGGTTTTTTTCCACTCGTAGGTGAACAGATTGGTAAGATAGTTATTGCTCCATTGAATGGGCGTAACAGTCCAGGCACCTTCCAGGCCACTGGTAATGGTATCGGCGCCATCCCCCTCCCCACACCGGTTCTTCCAGCCCAGCCCCTGCTGGTCGATGGGCGCTGCTGCCGGTTCAGGTCCGACACAGTCCGGCTTCACCGCGCCGTGGTTTTTGCCAAAGGTATGGCCGCCCACGATCAAGGCTACTGTCTCCTCGTCATTCATGGCCATGCGCCCGAAGGTATCGCGAATGTCCTTGGCGGCGGCCACCGGATCGGGATTGCCATTCGGCCCCTCCGGGTTTACGTAGATCAGTCCCATCTGCACGGCGGCGAGTGGCTTTTCCAGTTCCCGCCCCGCCTTATAGCGCTTGTCCGCCAGCATTTGGATTTCGGGGCCCCAGTACACCAGATCCGGTTCCCAGTCGTCCTCCCGACCACCGGCGAAGCCGTAAGTTTCGAAACCCATGGACTCAAGCGCCACGTTGCCCGTCAGTATCATCAGGTCCGCCCAGGAGAGCTTGCGCCCATACTTCTGCTTTATGGGCCACAAAAGTCTTCGCGCCTTGTCCAGGTTGGCATTATCGGGCCAGCTGTTGAGTGGGTCGAAGCGCTGCTGGCCGCCACCGGCGCCGCCGCGGCCATCCCCGATGCGGTAAGTACCCGCACTGTGCCAGGCCATGCGGATCATCAGGGGGCCATAGTGTCCAAAATCCGCCGGCCACCAATCCTGGGAGGTTTTCAGCAGTGTTTCTATATCCTTTTTGACTGCGCCGAGATCCAGCGACTTGAACTCCGCACCATAATCGAAATCCTCACCCATCGGATTGGATTTGGGGCTATGCTGGCGCAGAGGCGTTAAATTCAACTGATTTGGCCACCAGAACGAATTCGGCTTTGGCTGCCCCTGGGCGACGGTCGAGCCACTTGGCATCAAAGCCCCCACAAGAACGATGGAAAGGCTGGCACACAGCCAGTTAGCGCGCTTGGACATGGGTGCTGACTCCTTGGGGTGAAAAATAGCGGACACTCTCGCGCTTAATATAGAAAACTTTTTTCCCATCGGCCGTCACAGGTTGATTCAGCCGCCCCGCCCCTGTCATGTTTGAATATTTTTTCTAATCCATACTTGCCCTTTATCGGGTATCCAGCGCTGGCGGGAAACCTGTATGCCATCGTATAAAAGGTGGTTTCCGCGCCAACATAGACTGACATCACTTTTATTAAACACTGATCTCTCTCCGGACTTGGCGAATCCACGGATTTTCGACAGAATTGGAGCCAGCGATAACCCAATAAGAAAAATCCAGCCGATTCACGCTGCCGGGCCGAACCCGGCCGGAATCGAGGAGATCACCGCGAATGGACAAGATCATTCACTGCACTATCGATTTACCCTGCGACGCTAAAATGGCCTTCCAATTGTTCACCGACAACCAGCACTTGGAATCCTGGCTTACGGTAGAAGCCGATGTCACAACGGAGGTTGGAGGCAAATATGAATTGTTCTGGGACCCACAGGGCAGGGAAAATAACAGCACCATCGGCTGTAAAATTACGGTCATAGAGCAAAATGAACTGATCGCATTTGAGTGGCGCAGCCCGGTTCAATTTAAACGCTTCGCCAATAGCGCCGATCCACTCACCCACGTGGTCGTCTGTTTTATTCCCGACGGGTCAGGAACCACTGTGCACCTGCTGCATTCCGGCTGGCGATCCACGGACGAGTGGGAGCAGGCGAGGTTATGGCAAGAGCGATCCTGGCGCTTCGCCTTTACCCGCTTATCGGAAAATATCAGTTCCATGCTGGTCTGATAAGATTATCCAGCAGTATTGGAAGTTAAACTGCATAAGGCAGTGTCACCCCACTATCGCTGGCAATAAAGCCAAGATCTGTGAGAATCTACCTTCTCAATATGGATACTACGCCAGGGCACAACATTAGAACGGGGCGTCCAGCAGCAACGGCAGTCTCCGGGATTGTAAGAATCTCCATCAAGCGGACAATTCAACAGTAAAACCTTCCACCCGCTGGTAAAATTTGGCAGGTGTGAGCCCAGCGAGTGAATCCAGCCCACGCTCTCTATTAACCATGCTCTATTTATCAATACTTTATTTAGTGCAACCAACTCTAATATAGTTTTAAATTCCTGCTGTTTGAAACTAGACAATATTAGATTTTCTTGCACACAGTCCCTCGTGGACGTCGAGGAGTCGTTCTGCTATAACTTCAGAAATCAGTAATATTGCTAAATCCACTTAGCGTAAAAATCTACCACACTCAATCAAACGAATTAATCAGAAAAATAATTTTTCGCGCCGAAAATTGCGCGAGATAGATCTATAAAAAAATACCTGAATTAAAAATGGCACATAAAAATACTGGCATATGATTTACAATTTAAATTACATGGTATTGTATCGAAGGATTTGAATTAGAATTTTATTATCAAAAAAATTACATGAAAAATTAATTTTTAAAATAAAACGATTCACCAAAAATAAAAGACTAATCATTTCCACAAAAAATATTGACTAATTATAAATAAATCCATGAGGCGCCTATAAGATTTAAAATATGCCAAATCAAATAAATCAATTATTTTTTATTGGAGAAAAATCATGAATAAATCAATTTATAATTTTAAAATAAGCAGACTTAACTGGATACTTTTATCAAGTTTATTTTTTGTTTTTTTAAGCGCATATGCCCAATCTTCTGCAATAAAGGCTAATGAAGTTATCGCAACCATTGATCTGGAAAATGGTAATCAATACGTATTTTTGTCATCCAAAAATAAACACGGAACCGTGGACGATATTATTATATTACAAGGAGAAAAAATCGGAAATGGATCTTTAGAGTCCCTATATACGGAAAACCTGAATCCTTTGAATATTTTCAATGGTTTAAATATGGCGCAAGAGGAAATACCAGCCATTCTCAGGGATTTATATACTGAAGACTTTATGCCCCCCGGATGGCTTGCCGATCAGATCTTAACAAGCCATACAAGCAGGTTACTTGTTACTTGTGATGACCTTTGGTGGAAATCCCGATTTGGAGATTTACAGTCAGGCCATCAGTACCATGACGGTCCAAATGATGGCGTATGGTTGAACACCCGATGGATTACATTCACCTGGGGAAGAACCGGCCTGGACGGATACAATGTAGGCGTTTGCCTGCAGGACGTAGATAAAAATGTCCTTGTAAGATTCAACACCTGGAACGGTTCTAATTGGGTTAATTTTTTTGAAAGGCTCACGGTAGAAGGAACTTGGTGGTACGCGAGGCATAGTAGTGGATCTTCAATACAGATCCAGCTAATAGGGTCTGAGGCCAATACCTTCGATATAGGTTTTGACTATAACCGGTAATTTTTGCCATCAAAGGCAAAACGCTTGAGATAGAATTTATATTTTTCCGCCACCTGTTATGCTGACCAGCAGGTGGCGATATTTTTCACCGAGAAGCTTCCAACGATAGCGACTAAAGTCCGCAAGGGGCAGTTCCTTCCCCATTTGATGGCGCTCGGCCAGGGCACATAGTTTTGCGATGGCGTCGGGCACATCTGCAAACCGCATCTCCCGGGGATAGTAATCCGGGTAGGCCTGCTCATCGGGCACCAGCGGGCTGCAGCCGAGTGCGCTCGCCTCCATGGCCGCCAGCCCCTGAAATTCATGGGCGGCGGTGGAGAGAAAGACATGACTCTGCCGGAGTATCCCCTGGTACTGGTTTTTGTCTTCAATAAAACCCACCGACAACAGCCGATGGGCAAAATCACGGCGAATCAGCGCAAACTCCTCCGGGCTATTACGGAAGGTCTGACCCAGCATATTCAGCCGGAAGTCGACCCCCGCAGCTTCCAGGCCCTGCAGTATATGCAACAGGCGATCCGGTCTCTTGTCATACTCCCAGCGCGCCGCCCAACTGAGGGTGAAGGGTCGGTCCTTCAGTTGCTGCGTTTCGGCCTCGAATAATGCGTCCTCTAACGGTACAGGCAACAGGTGTGACTTGGCCGCTATCTCTTCACAAATGCCGGCGGGTACGCAGTCGGGCAGCCTCCGCAGCAGCCGCTCTGCCCCTTCCAGTAGCGTGCGCCGATTGAACTCGGAGTTGAACAGCAACATATCGCCGCAGAGGGCGGTGTAGATATTCAGCATCTGGGGTTCTATCGAGTGGGCGGCCTTCTCGCTGCGCGGGTAGGCAAACTGATTTTCGTGAAAATAGACTGCAGTGGGAACAAGGCCGATCCGCGGCACCAGGCCACGCAGGGCGGCCAGGTCGGTCATGGAGGTGGCGACCACAAGGTCCCAGGGCCGGGCCATCAATTCAGCCGCTTTCCCCCGGCCCCAGCTCAGGCTGTTGCCGCGTACCCGCCAGCTGAAGTTGCGCGGGGGCAGGGTCAGCTGGGTCCAGTGCCAGTCCGGCATCGCCGCCACCAGGCCGCGCCGCCATTGCCGATGGCTGGCGGCATCGTAAGCCGAAAGCAGCAGCACATGCATTGTGCCGACCCGCCTTAGTCGGCTTCCCCGGCAAAAGAGCGTAGATTCATAAGGCGGGCAAACAGACTGGAGGTATCCCAGCGGCCGCCCCCGAGCGCCTGGACCTCGCTGTAAAATTGATCCACCAGCGCTGTCACGGGCAACAGGGCACCGTTGTGTTGCGCCTCATCGAGGACGATCGCAAGATCCTTGCGCATCCAGTCCACGGCAAAGCCGTGCTGGTATTCCCCGGCAAGCATGGTCTTGTAACGGTTTTCCATCTGCCAGCTCTGGGCAGCGCCCTTGGAAATCACCTGGATCACCTGCTCCGCATCCAGGCCCGCCGCCTTGGCGAAGTGCAAGCCTTCGGCAAGCCCCTGCACCACCCCGGCGATGCATATCTGGTTGACCATTTTACACAACTGACCACTGCCGGCAGGGCCCAACAGGCTGCTGGCGCGGGCGTAACACTGTAGAAGCGGCTGTGCGCGCTGGAAATCCGCCTCATCACCACCCACCATGATAGTCAGCGCGCCATTTTCCGCGCCGGCCTGGCCCCCGGATACAGGTGCGTCCAGGAAACCGATTCCACGCTCCCGGCCCGCCGCCTGCAATTCCCGGGCAATGCCGGCAGAGGCAGTGGTGTGGTCGACAAACAGCGACCCCTCCCCCATCGCCGCGAAAGCGCCCTGCCGCCCCAGCACAACCTGGCGCAGATCCCTGTCGTTGCCGACACAGGCAAAGACCATATCGGCCCCGCGCGCGGCCTCGGCCGGAGTCGCAAAAGATTCGCCGGCATAGTCCCGCAGCCACTGTTCGGCACGGCTTGCAGTGCGGTTGTATACCCGCAGCTTATACCCGGCCCCGGCGAGATGGCCGGCCATGGGATAGCCCATGACACCGAGGCCCAGAAAAGCGATTTTCGTCATTGGCGGTTACCCCCAGACCATCCAAAGCAGTACCGCACCCAACAACAGGCGATAAATGGCGAATGGGGCCATACCGATGCGGTTGATGAATTGTAAGAACAAATGGATACACAGATAGGCGGTGACCCCGGACAGCAGCATACCCAGAAATATCGCGCCCCAGGGCACCTGCTCCAGGGACAGTAAATCAAACACCAGCAGCAAGGCGCTTAGGGCGGTTACCGGAACCGACATCAGAAAGGAAAAGCGCGCGGCGTCCTCGCGCTTCATACCCAGCATCAGACCTGCTGTTATGGTAATGCCCGAGCGCGAAGTGCCCGGAATCAGCGCCAGTGCCTGCGCCACGCCGATACCCAGTGCTTTCTTCCAGTTGAGCTGGACCAGCGTCTCCTGCCGTTTGCCCACCGCATCCGCCCACCACAGCAACACGCCGAACCCGATAGAGGCAAAGGCTATGACCGTTGCGGAGCGAAAGTGCACCTCGATGAACCCCTTGAACAGAAGCCCGATCAACCCCGCGGGGATTGTCGCCAGTACCAGCAGCCACGCCAACCGCCCGTCATCGGTGAATTGCCTGTCCACCAGCCCCCCCAGGCCATCCCTGAGCAGCGCCCAAAGTTCGTTGCGAAAGTAAATGACCACGGCCAACAGGGAGCCGAAGTGCACCGCGACATCGAAAGCCAGCCCCTGGTCGGGCCACCCGAGCACTTCTGCGGGCAGGATCAGGTGCGCCGAGCTGGAGATGGGTAGAAATTCAGTGAGCCCCTGTATCACTGCCAGAACTGCAATTTGGAAGGTATCCATAAAAAACCCGAAATAGCTTAGGAACGGATTCTCTGTCGTTTTTGCCAGGCTACTTGATCCCGCAGATAGAGCGGTTCCAGCTCTTCCGCGCTGACGGCTACGCCATTTCGCCACAAGAGTAGGGCCAACTCCGCGATATCCGCCGCATGGATGCTTATGTCCGTGTCGATGGCTTTGAGCGGCACGGATGAAAACTGCGGATACTGCCAGCCCGGCCCGGCGCCATAGCAGTCCCGCGGCAGGTCTGACTGGCTCAAAACCTCGAGCACCTGTTGCGGGTCCTGTACCGCCTCCGGCAACAGGCTGCAGTTGGGGGCTTTGACACTGTAAACACCCCAATAGACCTGCTGCATCCGCGCATCCAGGGCCGCGACTACAGGCAGGTCCCGCCAGTCCGGGTGCCTGCGCCGGGCACCCGCGGCCAGGGCAGCCAGACTGGAAACCGGCACTACCGGTTTGTCAGCGGCGAAGGCCAGTCCCTGGGCACAGCTGATGGCGATACGCAATCCGGTAAAAGAGCCGGGGCCGCGGCTGACCGCCAGTGCATCGAGATCCTTGAGGCCCATTTCAGCCTCCGCGAGTACCTGGTCCACCATCGGCAGCAGACGCCGGGTATGGTCCCGTTCCGCTTCAACAAACCGCTCTGTGGTGTGCCCATGACAGTACAGGGCCACGGAACAGGCTCCGGAGGTGGTATCGAGGGCAAGGATCTTCACGGTGACTCAGGCAACAACTTCTTGGGGCCAATTGTCGCACGGTCGCGGAGGGGAGTCATGCGCTTACATCCAAATTCCCGGCTCGGCGGAATCCGGCAGGCTGTAAATACAAAAGCCCCGGGGTTCCCGGGGCTTGTGGAAGCTTGGGGCTCAGCCCCTTACGGCGATCCGCCCTACTTCTTCTTGGGCGGGCGACCGCGACGAGTCGCCTTCTTCTTGGCCGTGGCGGCCTTCTTCGGCGGACGCCCGCGACGGGCTGCCGTCTTTTTGCCCGCGGCGGCCTTGGGTGGGCGACCCCTGCGAGTCGCTTTCTTTTTGACCGCCGTTTTCTTGGCTACGGTTTTCTTGGCGGTAGTTTTCTTAGCCGCCTTTTTCTTGACCGCCGTCTTCCTGGCTACCTTTTTCCTGGCTGGCGCTTTCCTGGCTGCCGCCTTCTTTGGACGCCCCGCCTTTTTGGCGGCCTTCTTCGCCGCCGTCTTCTTGGTTTTCTTGGCCGCTTTTTTCGCTTCGGCCTTGGCCTTGGCTGCCGCCTTCCTCTCTAAAGCCTTGACGGCTGAAGTGGCTTTTTTAGCCGCAGCCTTGACTTTGGCTTCGACTTTTTTCTCCGCCACTTTCAACTTTCTAGCGGCGACTTTCGCCCTGGCCTTCCTCCAGCGCGCCTCGAAAGCCGCTATGGCTTTAGATAGCTCTTTGTCGTGCTGAGCCTGCAACTTGTCAGCCATTTCATTGAGCTTTTGCTTGGCCGTCTGCTCGGCCTGGCGCACTGCATCCATCGCCTTGGCCTTGGCCATATCAACTTTTGCTAAAGCAACTTTGGCGCGTAAATCTCGAACTTTGGCATTGGCTCTGGACAGCGAGTCCTTCGCAGCTGCAGTGCTTTTCTTCTGTACTCTCGCCCGTGCCTTTGCCACCCGATCCAGTTGCGCATCCAAGGACTTTGCTGCCCTGTCTACTGCTTTTTCCGCTCTGGCGACCGCCGGAGAAGCCATCACTGCTTTCGCGCGTGAGGCTTTTCTGGTGCGCGCTTTCTTTCTCTTTACACGTGCCATTCCTTGTCTCCTCTCTGAGTAGAAAGTTTTACCCCTACTAACTCAAAAGTGTGCCGGCAATATCGCCAATTTGCTATCCCGGTAAGGCGAATGCAAAATGGCAGTTGCCGGGTCCAATGCAAGCCACACGGTTTGAAACCGATGCAGCTCTATCAAAGTTAATAAAAAAAGGGGGCTTTGCAAGAAAATTTGGCAAAAAAAGATGGTTTTTTTGTAAAAAAATGCCGTTTTTCGATTAATTGGCTGGCAAAACACTGTATTGCCACCAATTTCGGTAAAAAAATCAGCTCGCCGCTATCCGCCACTGGAAGACGGGAATCGCTCCTGGACAATTGCCGCCAGCGCCCGAATATGATCGGGGCGAGCGTTCAGTGCCGGAATATATCGATATTCTCCGCCGCCGGCCTCGACAAATTTAGCGCGATTCTCCTCCGAAATTTCCATTAAAGTCTCCAGGCAATCCGCTGAAAACGCCGGACAAATCACATCCACACTGGCCAGTTTCTGCCTGCCCCATTCCACCAGGGTCTTGTCCGTGTAGGGCTGCAGCCATTCCGCTTTACCGAAGCGTGACTGGTAACTGAGCGTCCACTCGCCTTCGGTCAGCCCCAGCTCAGCTGCGAGCTGCACGGCCGTTTCGCCGCATTGGCGCTCATAGGGATCGCCTTTGCTGACGTTGGCTTTGGGTATGCCGTGAAACGACAACAGCAACTTTTCCGCTTTGCCGTGTTCTTTCCAATGCTCCCGCACTGAATCTGCCAGGGCGCGGATATACAGTGGATGGCGATAGTAATCATGTACCAACTGAATATCCGGCACATCGCGGTTTTCACAAAAGATTCGCGCCACCTGATCGTAAATAGCGCCGGTTGTGGTGCCCGAGTACTGCGGATACATTGGAAGCAGTAAAAACGATTCACAGCCGTCACTGCGCAGCCGGTCAACTACTGACGCCAGACCGGGCTCACCATAGGTGACCGCGTGCGCGACGGTAATGTCCCCACGGGTGGCGGCCAGCTGTAGCTGCAACATTTCCGCCTGCCGCCTGGTGTAATACAGCAAGGGAGATCCCTCCACCGGCTCGCCGTCCGCTCCGCGGTTCCAAATGCCGGCGTACTCGGGCGCTATGCGACGCGCGCGAAACGGCAGGATGAAGCCGTGAAGAATAGGCAGCCATATGGGGCCGGGTATCTCCACTACCCGTGAATCAGAAAGAAACTCGCGCAAAAAACGGCGGACTGAGGCCGGGGTGGGGTCAGCTGGGGTACCCAGGTTTATCAGAATGACGGCAGTGGACATAGATGGGCCTGCTGGTTTTGGAAGTGCACCATGGTAACGGCAATTGTGAGGCAGTAATACCGATGGCCAGCACAGAATAGGGCCATCTATTTGGTCGCCGGGCGAGAGTTTGTTTGGACCCACGGCTGCGCACACTGTGCCTAACCGAGTCCCGAACAAAATAAGCCCCCGACAGTCGGGGGCTTATTTACGTATTCCGATCCGGTGTGGATCACGTCAGAGCAGAGGACACCTGTTGGCAGATCTCGTCCACGGAACCAATCCCCACTACCTTGCTGTATTTCGGCGCTGTCTCCGGTTGCCTTTGGGTCAGTTCCCGGTAGAAACCCACGAGTGGTTCTGTCTGCTCGTGATAGACGGACAGCCGGCTGCGCACGGTTTCCTCACAGTCATCGTTGCGCTGAACCAGTGGTTCGCCGGTGACATCATCCAATCCCTCCTGTTTGGGGGGGTTATAGGCGATGTGATAGACGCGACCCGAATCCTCGTGAACCCGGCGTCCGGACAGCCGTTTGACGATCTCCTCGTCGTCGACCTCCAGCTCCAGCACATGGTCTATCGCCACATCAGCATCCAGTAGCGCCTGTGCCTGGGGAATGGTGCGCGGAAAGCCGTCAAACAGGAAACCATTGGCGCAATCCTGTTGCGCTATGCGCTCTTTGACCAAGGCGATAATCAGATCGTCGGAAACCAGTTTTCCCGCTGCCATCACATCTTTGGCCTGCAGCCCCAGAGGAGTCCCCTCTCTCACCGCCGCGCGTAGCATGTCGCCAGTGGAGATCTGCGGAATAGCGAATTTCTCGGTAATGAACCTTGCCTGAGTACCTTTGCCGGCCCCCGGTGCCCCCAAGAGAATAATCCTCATAGTGAGATTGCCCTTATGATCCGTACGTGCCGATGCCCGTTGGGTAAAAAGAGCGCTACCTTACACTCAGGTTCCGGGCAGGGCAAGGTGAGGCACCCTCTGCGCACCCGGGACCACAGGGGTATCGAGAAGATACATGGATATTCAGTCACGACTGCAATGAAAGGAACATCAGACCGCGCAGGTGCAGTCTTTCTGTATGAAATTTGATCCAATTTACCCGGACATGACCGGGCTTGGGTTCCGCCACCGGGGCCATTGGACAGCGGGCTACTTTTCGCCCGCCTTGGCCTGAACCCACAAGGCTTCCAATTGATCTGCGGACAGGTCCGACAAGCGCCGCCCGCCTCTGCTGGCGGTATCTTCCATGGCCCTGAATCGCCGCTCGAACTTCCGGTTGCAACCCCGCAACAACCCTTCCGGCTCCGCCTGCAAGTGGCGGGCCGCGTTGACACAGGAAAACAGCAGGTCCCCCAGTTCCTCCCGCGCATGCTCGCAATCACCGGCGGCAACTGCCTGCCGCAACTCCGAGAGTTCCTCTTCAACCTTGTCCAGCACACCATCCAGGTCAGGCCAGTCAAACCCAACCCTGGCGGCGCGCTTCTGCAACTTGTCGGCCCTGGTCAGCGCCGGCAAGCCTGTCGCCACACCATCCAGTGCACCGCCCTGGCCTCTTGCATCCCGTTCGGCGGCCTTGATGGATTCCCAGTTTTGCCTGACGGTGGACTGGTCGACGCTATTCCCGGGGCTGTCTGCATAGAGACTGCCCCCAGGAAATACGTGCGGGTGGCGCCGCAGGAGCTTGGCAGCCAGGGAGTCGACTATGCGCGAAAAATCAAAACGCCCCTGCTCACGCCCCAACTGCGCGTAAAAGACGACCTGAAACAAAAGGTCACCCAGCTCTTCGCGCAGATGCTCGAAATCGGCGGTTTCGATTGCCTCCGCCACCTCATATGCCTCCTCGATGGTCGAGGGGGCTATGCTGGTAAAATCCTGTTTCCGATCCCAGGGGCAGCCACTTTCCGGGTCGCGCAATCGCTCCATCAGGAACAGCAGGTCGTCGAGGGTGTACTTTTCCCGGTCTTCCATGGCGCTCACACAAGTTTTCGGTTAATGCAAAATTCGCCGCTTGGCGGACATGACATTTGGCAGCCGGTTGATCCGGTGCAACACCCGGCTCAACTCTTCGAAATTGCGGATTTCAGCGGTCAACACTATCTCTACCGTGTGTTTGTTCCTGTTGGAGCGGGTTTGCATGGCGGTGACATTGATCCGCTGACTGTCCAACATCGCAGTAATATCCCGCAACAGGCCGTGCCGGTCATAGGCTTCAATTATGATCTCCACCGCATACAGTTGTGAGGGCTTCTCCGACCACTCCACCTGCAGTACCCGCTCGCGCTCTTCAGACTGCATGCGCAGCATGTTGGCGCAATCCTTGCGGTGGATGGAAACCCCGCGACCCAGGGTGATATAACCCATGATGTCATCCCCCGGTACCGGATTGCAGCACCTGGCAATATGCGTCATCAGGTTGCCCACGCCATCGATATAGACATCCGCCTTGCCCTCGCCCCGAGCCACGGGAGCGGTGAGGGAGGGCGCCGGCTCAACGTGATCGACGTTGATCATGCGCTGGGCCCGATTCAGCACCTGGCCCACGCCGATGTCACCGGCACCAACAGCGGCATAGAGGTCATCCAGGGAATGCATGTTTAGCTTTGTGGCCAGCTGTTCGAAGTCAAAGTTGGTCAGCGCCAGCTGTTTGAACTCACCGTCGAGAATAGTGCGGCCATCGGCGATATTCTGGTCTCTCGCCTGCTGCTTGAACCAGTGAATCACTTTGGCGCGGGCACGGGAAGTGGTGATGTACCCCATCCCCGCCGACAGCCAGTCGCGACTGGGTGACTCGCGCTTGCCGGTGAGGATTTCCACCTGATTGGCCGTCTGCAACGCGTGGTTTAGCGGCACTATGCGCCCATCCACTTTGGCACCACGGCAACAGTGGCCGATTTCAGTGTGAATCCTGTAGGCGAAATCCAGTGGTGTGGCGCCCCGGGGGAGATCCATCACATGGCCGTCGGGGGTAAACACATAGATGCGCGTGTCGACGTCACTGGTCTGCAAATCGTCCTGCAGGGGATTGCCGCCCACCTCTTCGTGCCAGTCGAGTACCTGGCGCAACCAGGAAATTTTCTGCTCATAACCGTCCCGCCCCTCGGCCTGACTCTGGCTCTTGTCAGTGCCCTTGTATCGCCAGTGGGCGCAGACACCATACTCCGCCTCTTCGTTCATGGCATAGGTGCGAATCTGCACCTCCAGTACCTTCTGATCCGGACCTATCACCGCGGTGTGCAGGGAGCGGTAGCCGTTTTCCTTCGGCGAGGCGATGTAATCGTCAAACTCATTGGGAATATTGCGCCACAGATTGTGCACTATACCGAGTACTGCATAACAGTCCCGCACCGTAGGCACCAGGATTCTCACTGCGCGAATATCGTAAACCTGGGAAAAACCGATATCTTTCCGACGCATTTTGCGCCAAATACTGTAGATGTGCTTGGCACGCCCGTACACTTCACCGTCGATATCCGCGTGCTTGAGTTGCCCGCGCAACAGTTTCAGCACTTCGTCGATATAGTTTTGCCGCACCAGCCGCTTCTCGTCCAGCAGTCTGGCGATTTGCATATAGTCATCCGGTTCCAGGTAACGGAATGACAGATCCTCCAGCTCCCATTTGATATGACCTATGCCCAGGCGATGTGCCAGTGGGGCATAAACATCGGCAACTTCCCGCGCAATGCGGCGGCGCTTGTCCGGCTCGGAGTTTTTGGCAGCGCGAATTGCACAGGTGCGCTCGGCGAGCTTGATGAGCGCGACCCGCACATCGTCCACCAGTGCCACCAGCATACGGCGGATATTCTCTGAGTGCTCTTCGACAGCCCCGCCTCTGCTCTCGCTGCCGGTCTCGGCACTGCGGCTGCGAATTGCCGCCATCTTCAGTACGCCGCTAATCAGTTTGGCGACCGTCTGTCCGAAGCTGTCCTCCACTTTTTTCAGCGGCAGCCGTTTCTCCCGCACAGCGCGATAAAGTATCGCGGCGCACAGGGCCTCACCATCGATTTGCAGATCGGCGAGAATCTCTGCCATTTCCAGGCCGGTGGCAAAACTGCTGGCACCTTCCGCCCAGATATTCTCCGCCGCTATCGCCCGCTTCTCCGCCTCGGCACTCACTTCCGCGGCCCGGCGCAGAGTAACCAGAGTCCCGCCATCCAGCTGCGCCAGCCGCTGCATGTGACGCAACCAGGATTCCAGGTCCAGGGTCCCGTCGCCATCGACTGAATGGTGTTTTCTGACCTGTACCATCTAGTCCCCAATTTATTGCGGCGCTTACTCGTTAAAAAGCCCGGATGAAAGGTACCTGTCGCCGCGGTCACAAACGATGGCGACGATGGTGGCATTCTCCAGCTCTGACGACAACCGCAGTGCAGCGGCCACCGCCCCCCCGGAGGAGACACCGCAGAAAATGCCTTCGTCACGGGCCAGCTGTCTCGCCATCTGTTCGGCCTGGCGCTGATCCATGTCGATCACCCTGTCCACCTCTTCGGGCACAAAGATACTGGGCAGATAAGCCTGGGGCCAGCGCCGGATTCCGGGGATACTCGAGCCTTCGGTAGGCTGAAGCCCGACAATCTCTATCCCGGGATTGCACTCTTTCAAATAGCGTCCACAGCCCATAATGGTGCCTGTGGTGCCCATGGATGAAACCAAATGGGTAATACGGCCGCCTGTCTGATGCCAGAGCTCCGGTCCGGTGCCCTCATAGTGCGCCCGGGGGTTGTCGTCGTTGGAGAATTGGTTCAGCACCAGTCCCCTGCCATCGGCCTGCATTTGCAGGGCCAGGTCCCGCGCTCCCTCCATACCCTCTTCAGCACTGACCAGCACCAGCTCGGCGCCATAGGCCGACATGGCCGCCTTGCGCTCATCGGTGGCGCTTTCGGGCATGATCAGGATCATGCGATAGCCCTTGATGGCGGCGGCCATGGCAAGTGCTATGCCAGTGTTGCCACTGGTGGCTTCGATCAGCGTATCGCCGGGCGCTATCTGACCCCGGGCCTCGGCCTGATTGACCATCGATAGAGCCGGGCGGTCCTTGACCGAACCGGCCGGGTTGTTTCCCTCCAGCTTCAGTAAAATCGTGTTGCTCGTCTCCCCCTGCAGGCGTTGCAGTCTGACCAGCGGAGTCGCGCCGACACAGTCAGCAATAGTGGGATAGTCCATGGTACTCCAGTCCCCGGCAAATTGCGGAGCGACATTCTACCTATCCGGCCGCGCTCCTGCGAGCTTCGACCGGACCGCTGCGCAATAGTGCCATATGCCCCCGACAGCGCTAAAATCGCGTTAAAAAATAGAATCCCAATTGGGCTCCACACCATGGCCGTACCCAAACCAACAGGGCTGCCGGCGGGCTCGCCGCGCAAGATAAGGTCCCTTCGGGCGATACTGTTCAGATTCACTCTCACGCCGGCGATAGCACTAGCGCTGTTGCTGGCACTGGTGTTCGCCCTGCAGCAAATGGAGGACCGCCGCCAGTTACTGCTCAGTCACGGTCGCGCCAGCGCCGAGCAATTAGCCGAATTGATCGAACTGAGCGGTGGCCAGCCACTGGAGCTGCGCCTCGAATGGCTGCGCCGCAGCCTGCTGGCGCTGATGCTGGAAAAGGACATGGTGCGTTCAGTTCAGATTTATTCAAGGGAGGGGGAAATCGACCCCGACACCGGCCTGCGTCTGCTGGCCAGCGCCGGTCCGCGCGCGCGGGCTGCGGTAACCGCCGAGGACCTGCATACCCAGCAGCCGTTCATTCAGGAAACCGACAGCAACCTGGCGGTGCTCTATCCCCTCAATGGTGAAGACATCACCTGCTGGATCGCCATTGAGCTCCACCGGCCCTATTTTACCGTCGGTACCTATCAGGTAATGCTGGCAGGTTTACTGGGCCTCATATTTTGCGCCCCGGCCGCATTGATCTGGTCGGCTTTTCTGGCCGAGCGCTTCGCGCAGCGGCTCTCCCGTATCGGCGACAGCCTGGACGAGCTGGGACAGGGACGTTTCACAACCCGGGTGGCGCGCAGCCAGGTTCGCGAACTGGACTGGCTGGGTAAACGGGTCAACAAAATGGCCGCTGGTCTGGCTGACCATCGGGTCGATTTCGAGACTTCGTTAAAACAGTCGATGGAGGACTTGAGGGAATCCCTCGACAGCATGGAAGAGCAGAATGTCGCGATGGACCTGGCCCGGAAAAAGGCGGTGGAGGCGAGCCGGATCAAGTCGGCATTTTTGGCCAATACCAGCCACGAAATCCGCACACCTCTGAACGGCATTATCGGGTTTACCAATCTGCTGCTGAAAACCGATGTCAACGAGCTGCAACAGGATTATCTGCGCACCATTTTGCGGTCATCGGAAAACCTCTTGACCACAATCAACGATATCCTCGATTTTTCACGCATCGAATCCGGCAATCTGGTCCTCGACCATATTCCCATGAACCTGGGCCAGCTGCTTGAGGAGACACTGCAGATCCTTGCCCCATTCGCGTATGAACACAACCTGGAGCTGGTGCCTCTGATCGACAACCAGCTGCCGCACACGCAGATCGGCGATCCACTGCGTATCAAGCAGATTCTCACCAATCTGGTCGGCAACGCCGTGCGCAGTTCCAAGAACGGCAATATACCTGTGCATATCGGCGTGCAAAATGTCAGGGAGTCGGAGCTGGTGGTTCAGATCAGTGTGAGCGACCTGGGCAATCGCATCGACGACCGGGCGCGGCGCGAACAGCGGCAACTGCTGGAGAATTCGGCCCCGGCACAGGGGCAACAGATCAACAGCAGCAACCTGGGCCTGGCCATAGCGCGCAGCCTTCTGGACCGCATGCGCGGCTCTATTGGCTTCGACGATACCAATGGCGCTGGCTCCACTCTTTCCGTGCAGATACCTTTACGCCTGGAGCGAAACAGCACGCCGCCCGTGCGGGAGGGGTTTCCGCACTGCCGGCTGCTGATCGCCGATCCCAACCCTATGACCCGGACACAGGTCGCACAATTACTGGCGCACTGGCAGGTGGAACCGATCGAACTTGGGGACACGGCGACACTGGAACCCGCTATCGAACAGATGTGGCGACACGATGCGCTGCCGGATGCAATCATCGTCGACACCGGGATTGCAAACCGGGAGTTCGACCCTTTTATCGCCACGGTACAGCAACTTGTGGACACTTATCAGTGCCGTATCATTCTACAGGGGTCGCCGGTGGAACTGCGGCGTTGCTACGAATCGCTGCGCACCCGGGTGCTTTCTTTTCTGGGCAAGCCGGTGGCCCGTGACAACCTCCTGCGGGCACTGCGACGGACCCTTCCGCAGCAAAATCAGGCTCGCGTCAACGGCGACTCCCCACCTCTGCCCTGGCCCAGCACACCCAGGGTTCTGGCGGTAGACGACTACGAAGCCAACCGCACCCTGGTCGCCGAACTGCTGCGCACCCAGGGCATCGAACCGGTGGTCGCAGCCAGTGGAGAGGAGGCTATCGATTTGTGCCACCAGCAGACTTTCGACCTGATTTTCATGGATATCCAGATGCCGGGCATAAACGGGATTGAAGCCACCAGCCGGATTCGCAAACGGGAAACCAGCGGGCGCACACCGATCATTGCGTTAACCGCCCACGCAGGCAGCGAGGAAAAAGCGCGATTGCTGTCCGCCGGCCTGGACGACTATATGAGTAAACCGGTCACCGAGGCTCAGCTCACCCATACCATCAAACGCTGGATGAATATCCTGGTGCCGCAAAGCCCTAACGGTGAACTCCTGTGCGATCCACATCTGGTGGATATTGCGGAAAGTCTCAGTCTCAGTAATAACGATGCTGGCCTGGCCAGGGATATGCTGCAGATGCTGATCAAGGGTCTGGTGGAGGACGAGCAGGAACTGCACCGTCTGCGCAGTGCCGGCGACCACCGCGGTCTGTTTGAATTAATCCACCGCCTGCATGGCGGTTGCTGCTACTGCGGGGTTTCACGCTTGCGAGAGGCCACACGCCTGCTGCAGGAACACCTGCGCCCACTGCAAGAGCAGCCGGAATCCACTATCGACGCCGGCAAAATCGAGATAGTAGCGCGGGAGATCCGCGCCCTGCGGGAATGGGCCTCGGAACAAAACCTGGATGCTCTATTTGGGCTGCAGGAGACCACTGGCTAACGGTAATCCCGCCCCTGGCCCTCAAACACCACAAACGCCAGGGCGAAATCTTTTTCGTCCGACAGCGTCAGGTGAATCCGCTCTACGCCCATTCGGTCTGCGCGGCTGCGCGCCTGCCCCGACAGATACACCTCCGGGGCCTTGCCACAGCGGCGGCGAACCTCGATGTGCTGCCAGGAAATCCCCGCACCGATACCGCTACCCAGCGCTTTGCCCAACGCCTCCTTGGCTGCGAATCGCTTACACAGATAGGCGGCGCGGTTGGAGACCGCCAGCGCTGAAAAAGCCGCCCGCTCCCCGGGGCAGAGTACTCGCGCGACAAAACGATCGCCAAAACGATGCCAGGACGCCTCTATCCGGGCCAGACTGCAGATGTCCGTGCCGATACTAATGATCATGGTAAACCTGCCTGAACAATTCGCGACTGCGCAGCGGCTTTTCCCCCAGCAGTGGGGTTAGTAACAGGCGCGTGAGCTGCCTGGCGGATGCCGGCAGCTCGCAACCGCTAGCGCCGCCGCGCATCAGCAGGTCCATTGCCAGGAGATCGGCACCGGTAAAAACACCCGCTGGCAGGCGCCGTGCAGCGCTTTGAACAACCGGCACCAGTCCGGTTTCATTCTCCAGCCGATACAGACCCGCCGCATCAACTTCCCCCCCGCTGTGGGTACAGTGATTCAGCGGCGGGCAGCTGCCAAGCTCGCTCAGCAGTTGCAGTTCAAAACGCCGCAGGGGTGCCTCCAGCGGTGCGGCAGAGCCCCCGTCGAGCTGTGCCAGCGACTGCAGTAACGTCTGGTAGCCGGCAAAAGCCCTGTAGTGGGTTTCACCCGCCGGCAACAGGCGCACCAGCAATTCGTTGGCGTAGAACCCCGCGTAAACCGCCCGCCCCTGCAGGCGCAGAGCCGCACCGGCGCTCTCCACGGCCCCGAGGTTCTTCAGCTCACCCCGCCCCAGCAGCGAAACCAGCAGCGGGGTAAACGGCTGCAAAGCCCGCTGGCGGCGCTGCTTGCTACGCCTGGCCCCCCGGGCGACACAGGCGATCCGCCCCCACTCCGGCGTCAGGAGATCCAGTAGGAGGCTCGAATCCCTAAAAGGTCGCGTGTGCAGTATGTACGCCGGCTGGGGGGGCTGTGGTGTCATAAGGTCAGTGAGTATAAGGGTTGCCACGACTAGTCGTCTCGGTAGCCGAGACTGCGCAGTGCGCGCTCGTCGTCGGACCAGCCGGATTTCACTTTCACCCACAGGTTGAGCATCACTTTGCTGTCCAGCAACCGTTCGATATCCTCCCGCGCCTGGCTGCCAATCTGTTTGATGCGCTCACCCTTGTTGCCGATGATAATCCGCTTCTGTCCGGAACGCTCCACCAGAATGGCGGCGCTGATGTGCAGGATATTACCTTCCTGAACGAACTCTTCCACTTCCACGTTCACCTGGTAGGGAATTTCTGCACCCAACTGCCGGGTAACCTTTTCCCGCACTATTTCCGCGGCCAGAAAACGGGAACTGCGGTCAGTAATCTGATCTGCGGGGAAAAAATGCTGCCCCTGGGGCAGATGCCGCACTATCACACTTTCCAGGGCGTCCAGATTGACACCGCGCAGGGCGGAAACCGGCACGATCTCGGCATTCGGGTGCCGGTCGGCCAGTGCCTGCAGCTGCGGTAGTAGCTCGGCCTTGTCCTCGAGCTGGTCCACTTTGTTGACGGCTATCACCAGCGGACACTTGAGCCCCTGTAATCTATCCGCGACCAGCTGGTCTCCCTCGGTCCAGCGAGCGCGTTCCACAACGAACACCACCAGATCCACATCCCGCACCGCGCCACTCGCGGCCCGGTTCATGTAACGGTTGATCGCCCTGTCGGCATCCGCGTGCAGTCCCGGTGTGTCGACAAAAATAATCTGGTCGCTGCCCACGGTTTTGATACCCAGCATATTGTGCCGGGTCGTCTGCGGCTTGCGCGACGTGATCGCCAGCTTCTGGCCCAGCAGGTGGTTTAGCAGCGTGGACTTGCCCACATTGGGGCGGCCCACTATGGCCACATAGCCACAGCGGTGGGGTTGAGAGGAAACCGTGTCGTTCAAATACTTTCTCCAGATAGGCGAATGTCTGCCTCGACGTTTGCAGTTTAAGCTGTAATGGCACCGATGGCGCCCTGAATGTACAAAGGTTGTGGCACCGCTAGGTGGGGGTCAGGCGCCGCCGGTCAGGCGCCGATAGGCCACTGATGCGGCGAGTTTTTCCGCTGCCCGGCGACTGCCGGCCTCGCCTCTCGCCGGTTCCGACAGGCCGTTGACTCGACACTCCACGATAAATCGCTGGGCGTGTTCCTCTCCGGCGATATTGACCACCCTGTATTCGGGCAGTGGCCGCTTGCGGGCCTGCAGCCATTCCTGCAGCTGCGTCTTGGCATCCTTGGTATTTTCTGGGGACAGTGACTGCAGACGGGAGGCAAACCAGATCAGTACCCGCTCCCGCGCCCTCTCCAGCCCCGCGTCCAGGTAGATGGCACCGATCAAAGCTTCCAGCGCGTCGGCGAGGATGGACGCACGGCGAAAGCCGCCACTTTTCATTTCCCCATCCCCTAGGCGCAGGCACTCGCCCACTTCCATCTCCCTGGCCAGATCCGCCAATGTCTCACCGCTGACCAGCTGCGCACGCAGCCGGCTGAGCTGCCCCTCCCGCCCCTGGGGAAACTGCTCAAACAGTGCCGCACCGATGATGAAGCCGAGAATGGAATCGCCGAGAAATTCCAGCCGCTCATTGTTGCGACTACCGTGGGAACGGTGGGTGAGCGCCAGCTCCAGCAGATCCCGGCGCGCAAAGGAGTGTCCCAGCCGCTGACTGAGACGGTCGAGTAATAGGTCAGTCACTTTTGCGAAATTGCTTCAGGTCCACCAGGGGCTCGCAGCAGAGGTCCGCCTTGGCGGTATTCAACTGTTTATTGAATTTCATCACCACATCGACATTGTAGATCAGCGGCTGGCGCAGTTCGTACTCAACGCTCACCAATTTACTGTCGGCGCCACTGATCACCCGCAACGCCTTGGTGGGCTCGCCACGGACATTATTGAGGAGGAAAAAGCGATCCAATTCAGTTCTGATCTGACCCTTGGTCATAGTCTCCAGGTCCGGGTTTTGCGCCAGTTTGCGCAGTCCTTCATCGACATAATAAGCGTCGATGTATGCGGGCCCCATCCGGGAGACGCAGGTCAGTACAAACCCAAACACCGCTATTACCAGTAGCAGCCCCCAGTAACTCAAGCCGCGCTGCTGCCGCAGGGAAACCCTTAACTGCTTGCCCATTGCCAAATCCTCGACTGATTTTAATTATTGGATCGAGCCCACGCGTTTAAAACTCGGCAGGCTAAACAGATTGTCCCAGTGCATCCAGATCGCGAACGCCTTGCCGACCACATCCTGCTCGGGCACGAAACCCCACTTGCGGCTGTCGAGGCTGTTGTCGCGGTTGTCCCCCATCATAAAGTAGTGACCCTCGGGCACCACTCCGCTGTAGTTGCTGTACAGACTGGGAGCCACATGCCGCGCCATCAGGTGGCGGCGACCGTAGATCTCCTCCCACTTGACCTCCAGCTGCGGATTCCCCGGGGGCAACGCCTGGATCAGTTCCTGTGGCGCCCGCTCACCATTGATAAACAATACATTGTCCCTGAGCTCCACTTTATCGCCGGGCAGACCGATAACCCGCTTGATGAAGTAAGTGTCGTTCATGTGCGGGGGGAAAAACACCATCACATCGCCGCGCTGGGGCTCGCCGATATCGATCACCTTGGTGCGCGCGACCGGCAGGCGCAGGCCGTAGGCGTATTTGTTCACCAGAATAAAGTCCCCCACCTGCAGTGTCGGCACCATCGACCGGGATGGAATCTGAAAAGGCTCCACCACAAAGGAGCGCAGAATAAAGATAATCGCCAGTACGGGGAAAAAAGACTTGGCGTACTCCACGACCAGGGGCTCAGCGGCATCCTGAGCGCGGCGACGGGCAAAAAACAGACTGTCCACCAGCCAGATACCGCCGCTGCCGACTACCAACCACAGGAGGATCAGGGGAAAGTTAATATCCATGCTCGTTTCTCTAGCTTCGTTTGCACAACCGGCGGGACCGCCCTACTGATCCACCTTGAGTACCGCCAGAAATGCCTCCTGCGGCACTTCGACCCGACCCAACTGTTTCATGCGGCGCTTGCCCTCTTTCTGTTTCTCCAGCAGCTTCTTTTTCCGCGTCACATCACCGCCGTAACACTTGGCGGTAACATTCTTGCGCAGTGCCTTCACTGTGGTGCGCGCTACCACCTGGCCCCCTATAGCCGCCTGTATGGCTACGTCGAACATTTGCCGCGGGATCAATTCTTTCATCTTCTCCGCCATAGCGCGGCCCTTGTGGTGGGCATTGTCGCGGTGCACGATCAACGCCAGCGCATCCACCCGGTCGCCGTTGATAAGGATATCGAGGCGAACCAGCTTTGCCGCGTCGAAGCGCACAAATCCGTAATCCAGCGATGCAAAGCCCCGGCTCACGGACTTGAGGCGGTCGAAAAAGTCCATCACCACTTCGCTCATGGGCAGCTCGTAGCGCAGGGACACCTGGTTGCCCAGGTACTGCATATCCCTCTGCACCCCCCTTTTTTCCACACACAGGGTAATCACGTTACCCAGGTACTCCTGCGGCACCAGAATATTGACCTCGGCGATGGGCTCGCGCATTTCGGCGATGGAGCCGAGGTCCGGCAACCGCGAGGGGTTGTCCACGGTGACCACACTACCATCGTTCAGCGCCACTTCGTAGACCACAGTGGGCGCCGTGGTAATCAGATCCAGGTCGTACTCGCGCTCCAATCGCTCCTGAATGATTTCCATATGCAGCATGCCGAGAAAGCCACAGCGGAAACCGAAACCGAGCGCATCGGAGGTCTCGGGCTCATAGAACAGGGAGGCATCATTCAGGGACAGCTTCTCCAGCGCATCGCGAAACGCCTCATAGTCGTCGGAGCTGACCGGAAACAGGCCTGCGTACACCTGTGGCTTGACCCGCTGGAAACCCGGCAGCATGTCCACCTCTTGCGCACCCTTGGCATGGGTCAGCGTATCCCCCACCGGTGCGCCGTGGATATCCTTGATACCCGCCACCACAAAGCCCACTTCACCAGCGCGCAATACACCGGTTTCATTGCGCTTGGGGGTAAAGGTGCCGACACTGTCCACCACATGGGCACGGCCAATGGACTTGGTCACTATCTTGTCTTTTACCTTGAGGGTGCCCTGCACCACGCGTACCAGAGAGACCACCCCCAGATAGCTGTCGAACCAGGAATCGATAATCAGTGCCTGCAGCGGCGCATCCACATCGCCCTGGGGTGGCGGCACCCGGCGCACCAGATCCTCCAGGACATCTTCGACAGCGAGTCCGGACTTGGCGCTGCAACGTGTCGCTTCAGTGGCATCTATGCCGATAATGTCCTCGATCTCCTCCGCCACCTTGTCCGGATCCGCCTGGGGCAGATCCATCTTGTTGAGTACCGGAATCACCTCCAAGCCCTGCTCGATGGCGGTGTAGCAGTTGGCCACCGACTGGGCTTCCACCCCCTGGGCCGCATCCACCACCAGCAGGGCGCCCTCACAGGCGGCGAGGGAACGGGATACCTCGTAGGAGAAATCCACGTGGCCCGGGGTATCGATGAAGTTCAACTGGTAGGTCTCACCGTCTCGGGCCGTATAATCCAGGGTCACGCTCTGGGCCTTGATGGTGATACCGCGCTCCCGCTCTAGGTCCATACTATCGAGCACCTGCTCGGCCATTTCGCGATCACTGAGGCCGCCACACACCTGGATAAAGCGGTCGGCCAGGGTCGATTTGCCGTGATCGATATGGGCAATGATGGAAAAGTTGCGGATATGGGACAGATCTGTTGCCACTGGGGAATAGAAACCCTTGCAAAATCAAAATGTTAACCAGGCCCGGGGCCTGCGGCGAGGCGCAAGTCTAGCAGAAGGCGGCGGCTGCTGGGCAGTACCGAGCTGATAAAACGACAGCGGCGGCCGGTTTTCACCGGCCGCCGCCAGGGCTAATGTCCGGGGCCGATTTCTCAGCCGTCTATCTGGATAGTGCGGAAAGTGGGCTGTCCACCGCGGAAGAAGCGGATCGGCAGCAACTCTCCCTGGGGCAGGTCCTTGGAAATCTTGACGTAGTCTTTCAGGTTGCGCACTTCGTCAAACCCCAGCTGCGCCACTATATCGCCACTCCGCAGGCCAGCCTTGGCACCGGGTTTACCCGGCACCACCTGCCGAACCACAACGCCACCATCCACGTTCCAGCGCTGTTTCAGGGTATCGGGGATATCCTCCACCACCAGACCCAGGCGCCCTCCCTCCGCACTGGCGGGGCCTACGGAAGTTTGCAGGGCATCGTTCGCTTCAGTGTCCAGGGTACCGACAACCACACTGACATTCTTCGACTCACCCTTGCGCATCAGCTGCACTGTGACTTCACTACCGGGCCTGGTCCGTCCCACCACATGGGGCAGGTCGCCGGACTCCGAGATTTTTTCACCGTCGAAGCGCAGAATAATGTCACCGGCCATGATTCCGGCCTGGGCCGCGGGCGCACCGGACTCCACCTGGGCCACCAGGGCGCCACTGGGTGTGCCCAGGCCCATAGCCTCCGCCATCTTGCGGTCCACATTCTGGATGCCGACACCGAGCCAGCCGCGGTCCACGCGCCCCTTTTCCTTCAACTGCGCCACCACGTCCCGGGCGAGGTCCGAGGGGATGGCGAACGACAAGCCGATAGAGCCGCCGCTGCGGGTGTATATCTGCGAGTTGATACCCACCACCTCACCATCCAGGTTGAACAGTGGGCCACCGGAGTTGCCCGGATTAATTGCCACGTCAGTCTGGATGAAAGGCACATAGTTCTCGCGGCTTTCGTTGGGAATACTGCGGCCCTTGGCACTGATGATCCCGGCGCTGGCGGAATAGTCGAGACCGAACGGCGAACCGATGGCGACCACCCATTCGCCCACTTCCAGATTGTCCGACTCACCCCATTCCACTGCCGGCAGGTCGTCGGCCTCTATTTTCAACAGGGCCAGGTCTGATGCCACATCCGTGCCTATGACCGTGGCGTCGTATTCACGCCGGTCCGTCAGGGTCACCACCACCTTGTCAGCGCCGTCCACCACATGGTTGTTGGTCACTACATAGCCGTCGTCCGAAATGATGAAGCCCGAGCCCATGGTGGCGGTGGGGCGCGGCTGGCCGCGGCGCGGATCCAGCAACTGGCGGAAAATATCCGGGATGTCCCCGCGGAACTGCGGCGGTTCGTTACCGCGGACCCTGCGACTGGTCTCCATAGTGTTGATCTTCACCACTGCGGGAGAATTTTCCTTGATGAGGTCGGTCAGTTCCGGCAGCCCCCTGGCGAAGGCGGATGTCGAAATCAAGAGACACAGGATCACAAGACACTGCACACTGCGCTTTACCATCGATTTGTTACCTTTGGTTATTCCTTCTAGTATCCTATAGGACAATCAACTTGGCAGTCACCCTCGGCCGCCCTTCGCCCATATTGGGGGCTTAGCCGCCGGCGACCATGGGTTTCCGGTAACGATTAGTGGCGTTTTGGCCGCAAAAGTTCGCCCCCATAGTGTAAATCAGTGTTAAGTCCAGCTTGAGCCAACATGGGAAAGGGTTCTCAATCGAGTCAACTATGACCAGGCCTCGCCCCCGCTCCGAACGGGGCCGCTTCTGCCATCCGCGCCGTCAGTACGGACACTCCGAACTGGGCGCTCCTTTACTGTATTTTCCGGCCCAGAACCTGGACGACAGTCGCGCTCAGCCGAGCATCGTCATGGCCGGCACCCACGGCGATGAGACGGCCTCCGTAGTGGCACTGTCATGCGCCCTGCGCAGCCTGCCTGCGGACCAGCTGCGCCACCATGTAATCCTTGCCGTAAACCCCGACGGCTGCCAGCTGGGTTTGCGGGCCAATGCCCGCGGGGTCGACCTCAACCGCAACTTCGCAACCGCCAACTGGACTCCTGACGGCAGTGTCTATCGCTGGTCCAGTACTGCGCAAGAACGCGATGTGAAGCTGGCCACCGGCGCCTGTGGCGGCTCGGAAGCGGAAACCGCAGCCCTGTGCCAACTGATCGAACAGCTCGCCCCTCCCTGGGTGGTATCCATCCACGAGCCACTGGCCTGTATCGAGGACGCCGGCAACTCTCCACTAGGGCAGTGGCTGGCGGGTGGCATGGAACTGCCACTGGTGGCAGGGCTGGACTACGAAACGCCCGGCTCCTTCGGCAGCTGGTGCGCCGAACGGGCACTGCCCTGTATCACCGTTGAGCTGCCGCCGATTTCCGCTGACGCCGCCTGCGAGCAATATCTGCAGACACTGCTGGGTCTACTGACCTGGAGCGGCTGATTTCAGGCCCAGTAAACCATACCCGCACCGTATCTCACCGGCGGATCCACATCCCGGGCGAGCCAGGAAGGCCCATCCAGGTCCAGCAGCGGTACCCGCTCTCCCAGCGGCCAGACAGCGCGAATTGCCCGGGATGTGCACAACATGCAACCCAGCATCAACGCAAAGCCTTCGGCCCGGGCGGCCTCGGCCAGTGCCAGAGCCTCGGTGATACCGCCGCTCTTATCCAGTTTGATGTTGAGCATTTCGTAGCGCCCCCGCAAGCGCGGCAGGTCGTCCCGGGAATGGCAGCTCTCATCGGCACAAATCGGCAGCGGATGAGCAAAAGAAGACAGGTGGGCGTCATCGCCGGCGGGCAGCGGTTGCTCCAGCATCGCGACTTCCAATTCCGCCAATTGGTGACAGCGGGCTTCCAGATTTGCAACCGGCCAGGATTCATTGGCATCGATCACCAGCCGGGTGTCCGGCACCGCATCGCGCACTGCCCGCACCCGCTCAATCACCTGCTGGTCGTCGAGTTTGAGTTTCAGTGTGGCCGCCCCCCCGCATACGGCCACCTGCGCCGCTGATGCCATGGCCTGCGGGGTATCGATGACCAGGGTCTGCACTGTGGGCAACTTTTCCACCCCGGGAAGGGACTTCCCTGCCTTTCGCGCCTGCCAATCCGCCAGTGCACAGTCCAGCGCGTTGCGCGCCGCCCCGGCTGGCAGGCGCGACTGCAATTGCCGCTGGCTGAGCCCGCAACCAATATCCGTCAGCACCGGCGTCAGCTGCTGAATGACCGACTCCACCGACTCCCCGTAGCGGGCGTAGGGTGTGCATTCCCCAACCCCGGTAACCCCGCCCCCCTGCACTTCGACCACCACCACCTGCACCTCTGTACGGGCGCCGCGGGAAATGACAAATGCCGTTCGCAACGGCCAGCTCTCCCTATAGCAGTGGGCACGCATGGAGAATCTCCTGTAGTCGCTGGAAAATCAGGCGGGAGGGGCACAATGACACTCGGGAACCCGATAGATGGTCACTCACCAGCCGGATCTTTACCTTTGAAATCCAGTGTAATTACACGATATGGCTTGGCGGCAAACTCCTGCGTCGACCTGTCCGTGTCCTGTCAGCGAGTTAATACCAGTTTAGCGGGGGGACTTCAGTCCGGCTGGTGGGATTCGATACGCAGCAACAGTGGTGTGTAGGAGGGATTGGTTCGATTGCGGCGACTGTGCCAGTGCACCAGTGCGGCGCCCAAAACCAGCCCGCCAGCCGCCCCTATAATGGCGCCCCTCTCGCCGGCCAGCGCCTCGCCCACCAGTGCCGCCAGCATCAGGCAAGCCAGGGGTAACAGATAGACCAGCATGGCGGCGGCAGTCAGCGTATGCTCGGGGATACCGATCACTGCCTTGTCATTGAGGGAAAGGTCCCTGGGATTCCAGCTGTTCAGATCGACCCGGATCCGCGACTTCCCCGCCAGATAGTCACTCAACAAACCGGTGCCGCAGCCGGATCTGGCCACACAGCCGTGGCAACCCTGCTGCCCCGTGGCCTCCACCCAGATGGCATCGGCCTCGATCGCAACTACACGACCCTGCTGTTCCACCATCACGGTCACCTCAGGGCTGGGTGCCTACGGCCCGTGCCACCAGTTGCGCGGTGGCGCCGGGGATCTCCCCCACCACTGTGACCGTATAATTGACACCATCCACTTCCATTTGGTCCATATAGGCAACCGTGGCACCGCGGATAGCGCGGCCTTTGAAGTTCAGTTCTGGCCCGAGACGCTGCACAAAGACCGTAAAAACACTGAGCCCGTCGCTGAACGCCAGCATGTCACCATCGGCCAGTGTGCGCACCGCCACCAGCTTGTAGCCATCCGGCAGCCAGCGCACCTGCCAGCGACTCTGCGCGGACTCACAGCCACCACTCTGGTCAATCTGACGTGCCCCGGGCGACTGCGGCTTGAGATCTGTATCATCTATAGGGCCCAGATCCAGTTGTACAAACTGGTAGCGCTCCAGAATTTTGCCATCCGCGCCAAACAGGATCGACTTCAGCGGCAATCCCGTTTCCCGGTCCAGATTCACCAGCATACCCAGGCGGTGATGGTCCCGCGGGCGGGCCTCGATCACCACTGTGTCCCGATCCGCGACCCGCTCTTCGCCGCGCAGCAAAAAATGATAGGCATTCTGTGCACCGTCGCGAGCGGCGCTGCCCCACAGCGACACCCGTGCCAGTGGACCCATTCTATCGCCGCAGTTCCCAGGGTGGCCCCGGCTGATCAGCTCGCGCGGCTGGCCGCTCAGGTAGCGCACCCGCTCCACCTGCTCCCCGGCGCGCACGGCGTGGACCACCTGCAAGGTTTCCAGTGTGCCCATGTGCTCGAAAGTCACCAGGCCGCGATAGTCCAGCCCGTCCACTGCCGCAGAGAGCTTGTCGAGCCAGTAATCAATCCGCTCCGAGGCTTGCGAATCCCCATCCGAACCGCCGGTGCCGGGTTGCTCTAATCCGTCTGCCGGCTGTTGCAAACCTAGGTCTGCCAGGGCCGAACCGATCGCTGGTCCGCTCGCGCCCACAGGGGAAGCCATGAACAACAAAGCCAACAGCAGGCTGTTGGCTTGTGGATTGAAGCGGGAAAAGGCTGTGCGCAAGACTAATTTCCACCCTGTTCGGCAAAAGTGGCCCGCACAAAGGGTACCATGCCCTGATTACCCAACTCTGCAGCCTGCTCCGAATGCTCAACCATAACCCGGTTGAGGTGTCGCATCAGCTCCGGGGTGGTAAGCTGCTGGACAAACGCCTGGCCGGGACCGTCCCCCTGGCGCTCAGGAACCAGTCGCGGCATGGCCGTACTCACTGCGCGGGCAGTGGGCGCCGGCACATAGAAACCACTGGGCTGCTGGACCGACTGCACCGGCGGCTGAACCGGCCGCTCCGCAGTCGCCACCAGTTCCGCACTGCCGGGAGATTCGGGCAGCTGCTGCACACCCAAAATGGCCGCGAAGGCGACAGTCGCAGCCACCGCACCCCGGGTCAGCATACGGCGGGTGCGCCGGTAACCGGTATCCCCGACGGCAATACCATCGCTCGCCGCCTGCGCGGAAAGCGGCAATTCCCGCTCCAGTGCCATGGAAACACCGGCGGCGAGACCCGGATTCACTTTGGCGATCCGTTCGCGACGCATTACGCTGGCCGCCAACTGGTAACGCGACCAGCGCTCACCTATCTCTGCGGAGGTGGCGCTCGCCTTCAGCAGACGTTGTAATTCCAGCTCACTGGCCTCACCGTCCACCAGTGCGGACAGCGATTCGTTAAGCCGATTCTGATGATCCCCGTTAGTCATACGGGTATACCCTCTCTGTGCGGTTGAATGCCCGGCCGTTACCCCTACCGGCGTTTGAATTTTTCTATGCTGACCGGTGAATGCCCCGGTCATGCTCTGAGACCCTCAATGCGGCGAATCGTTTCCCTGCTGCGGCAAATAATTCGTACAATTTTCCGCCAGTCTGCCCGGGGCCAGTGGCGCCTCCATCAACCTCGGTCGCCGACTATTTCAGGCTCTCCAGCCATTACCGCCTGAACTGCCCGGTCGATCGCCTCCCGGGCGCGAAAAATGCGCGATCGCACAGTGCCAACCGGGCAGCTCATGACCTCGGCGATCTCCTCGTAACTGAGCCCCTCCATCTCCCGCAAAGTCACCGCGGAGCGCAAATCCTCCGGCAGCGCGCGAATAGCTGCGTGCACCGCTGTTTCCAACTGGTCGCGGAACAGCTGATTTTCCGGTGTGTCATTGTCCCGCAGGAGATCCGCACCGGAATAGTACTCAGCGTCCTCGAGATCCACATCGGAAGATGGTGGACGCCTGCCGCGGGCCACCAGGTGATTCTTGGCGGTATTGATCGCAATGCGATACATCCAGGTGTAAAAGGCGCTTTCACCGCGAAAATTTGCCAGCGCCCGGTAGGCCTTGATAAATGCCTCCTGGGTGACGTCCTGGACTTCGCTGTGGTCCTTGATAAAGCGGCTCACCACCGCCAGGATCTTGTGTTGGTACTTCAATACCAATAGGTCAAAGGCGCGCTTATCCCCTTTTTGTACCCGCTCCACCAGCTGGCTGTCACTCGGTGACGCCTGATGCGCTGTCATCCCCTACTCCCGTAAACCACTGCCCCACGCCCGCAGCCTTCTCCCAGGCCGCCGCGCGAAGCTTTCGTTATGTGGTGGTGAGGACACTCGAGAGACGACATAAGTTCCGGACCAAATCGACGAATGAACGGTAGGCGCTATACTACGCGACCCCTCAACACATTGAAAATTATGACTACTCAGGCGAATTACGACATCCTGGTAATCGGCAGCGGCGCGGCCGGCCTGACTCTGGCCCTGCACCTGGCCTCCCGCTTTCGCGTCGCCCTGCTGTCCAAACAGCGGCTGCGGGACGGCTCAACCTGGTTCGCCCAGGGCGGTATAGCGGCGGTGCTGGACAACGCCGATTCTATTGAATCACATATAGCCGACACCTTAGATGCAGGTGCCGGTCTCTGCCACCCGGATGCAGTGCGGCAGACAGTCGAAAATAGCGCCGCTACCATCCAGTGGCTGATCGAGCAGGGGGTGGACTTCGATCGCGAAGACAGTGGTTACCACCTAACCAAGGAGGGCGGACACAGCCACCGCCGCATAGTGCACAGCGCCGACGCCACCGGCCGTGCCGTACACAGCTCCCTGCTGGAGAGGGTGCGCGAGGCGGAAAATATCCACTGTTTCGAGCACCATATCGCCCTCGACCTGGTGCGCCAACCCGACCCCTCCAGAGGTCGCTTCCGCTGTGCCGGCGTCTATGTACTCGACCGGCACTCCGAACAGGTAGAGCTGTTCCAGGGCCGGGCCGTTGTGCTGGCCACCGGCGGCGCCAGCAAGGCCTACCTGTACACCAGCAATCCGGATGGCGCCAGTGGCGACGGCATCGCCATGGCCTGGCGCGCCGGCTGCCGGGTGGCGAATATGGAATTCAACCAGTTTCACCCCACCTGCCTGTACCACCCGGAGGCCAAGGCGCTGCTGGTAACCGAGGCGCTGCGGGGCGAGGGCGCCCGGCTGAAGCTGCCGGATGGCAGCCGCTTTATGCACCGCTTCGACGATCGCGGTGAGCTGGCGCCGCGCGACATAGTTGCACGCGCCATCGACCATGAGATGAAACGCCTCGGCGCTGACTGCCTGTATCTGGATATCTCTCACCAGGACGCGGACTTTGTCCGCAACCGTTTCCCCACCGTGTACAACAACTGCCGCCAGTACGGAATCGACATCACCAGTGAACCTATCCCGGTGGTACCCGCAGCCCACTACACCTGTGGCGGCGTTGTGGTCGACCGGCATGGCCGCACCGATCTGGATCAGCTGTATGCGGTGGGGGAAACCACCTTCACGGGGCTGCACGGAGCAAACCGGCTGGCCAGCAATTCACTGCTGGAATGCCTGGTCTATGCGCGCGCCGCCGCCATGGATATAGAGGCCACCCTGGATGGAGTAGCCCCGCCGCGCACCGCCCCCGCCTGGGATGCCTCCCGGGTCACCGACTCCGATGAGGATGTTGTCATCTCACACAACTGGGACGAATTGCGGCGGTTTATGTGGGATTACGTCGGCATAGTCCGCACCCGCAAGCGCCTGCTGCGGGCGGAGCACCGGGTGAGGATGTTACAGGGGGAAATTCGCGAGTTTTACGCCAATTACAAAATCACCAGCGACTTGATCGAACTGCGCAACCTGGCACTGGTTTCGGAGCTGATCATCCGCTCCGCCCTGGAGCGGCGCGAGAGCCGTGGACTGCACTACTCGCTGGACTACCCGGAGCTGCGGGAACTGGCGATGGACACAGTACTGGTACCGGAAAATTTCGCCAATCAACGCCAGTTTGTCTAGCAGGCTGTTGAAATTCAAAGAATTTTGACGCCTGCTACCGGAATATGGATGTTCCGGCAAAATCGGCGACGCCTAAGTCGTTGATTTTGGGAGAAAAGTGAAAATCACATTTTTCACTTTTCGTGTTTTGAAACAGGCAGGACGCCTTTTTCAACAACCTGCCAAGGTCTGTTCCGATCAGCGGGAGTATCGCAATGCCATCTGCAGACGTCGCCAGTGATCGCGACCGAGGCTGTCCCGTGCAAAGACCAGCCGCAGGCGCCGGCCTTTGGTGTCGCGACTGTTGATCACTATCAGCCAGGACCAGAGCACCAATTCGCCCTCAAAGGCAAACTCGCGCTCCCCGGCCGTTTCCGTGCGCCAAAACCAGCGCCGCTCCCGGGTCGACAAAACTCCGCAGCCAGCTCTGATCCGCCTCCACTCCACCCAGCAAATGGCAATCACCAGTGCGGACGCCAACAGGCTGACCGGCCACCAGAGCTGGCTCAGCCAGACCAGTGCCAGGGACTGGAGCCCAATTCCCAACAGGATCGCGGCCAGGAGGCGCGACGGTACCACAGGGCATTGCAGCCGGGCGCTGCGCTCAAAATTTGCCGCGCTAAAATTATTCCTGCAGGCCGGTATTGTCACGGATGATCTGCACTATGCGCAGCAATTCCGGGTCGTCCGGGTCGTTGCGATTCAGCAGCCAGGCAAACAGGTCCTGGTCTTCGCTATCCAGCAATTGGATATAGCGCTGCCTGTCCCCCTCCGGCAGGGTGTCGTAAACCTGCTCCAGAAACGGCAGCAGCACCAGATCCAGCTCCAGCATTCCCCGGCGACTGGCCCAAAAAAGGCGGTTGCGATCCACACTTCAATCCAACAGCGGTGAGTTTCGCGCAGTATACCGTAAACCGTGGCCGGAACCGCCGGCATATCCCCTCCTCAACCACTGTCCACGGGTTGAAAAAACATTGCGCCACCCTAAGGTAGTGCCGGTGGGCAAATTCAAACACGGGCGGCGATTATGGAGTTACAGCAGTGGCGGGATTTTCTAAGCGGGAGGGGCGCCACCTGGGACCGGGACCAGGCCCACTTCGCAGACACAGGTGGGGAGCTGCAGCTGATTGACCTGAGCCCCATGGGTGCGGTATCGATCACCGGGGCGGACAGCCAGAAGTTCCTTCAGGGGCAGCTCACCTGCGACCTGGTCAACCTGCCCGACCGCCACACGAGCCTCGGCGCCCACTGCAATCCCAAAGGCCGGGTGATCAGTGCCTTCTTCGCCCTAAAAGTTGCCAGAGACGATTTTGTACTCTGTATGCCACGGGATCTGGCAGCGGTGGCGACAGCGGCGCTGGCCAGGTACTCGGTCTTCTTCAAGGCGGACCTGTGTGATATCAGCGCTGACCACCAGTGGCTGGGCCTGCAGGGTGCGGAAGCGGTCCGGCATGCGGCTGAGCTACTGGGCCTGGAAGGCCTCGACAGCGGCACAGTAGTGCCCTTTGAGATCGACAGCAGCCGTGCACTGGCGTTTGCGGTATCCCCTCAGCAGGTTGCGATCCTGGTACCGCGGGCGCAAGCGGAGGAACTCTGGCAGCGGCTGGAGAGTCGCGCACAAGCTGCCAGCTACGGCAACTGGCTGGGTCAACAGATCGCCGCCGGCATACCGCAACTGCATGCAGACACCAGCGAGGCGTTTATTCCACAGATGTTGAACCTGCATGTCTTGGATGGCGTAAGTTTCAAAAAGGGCTGCTATACGGGTCAGGAGGTGGTGGCCCGGCTGCAATACCGGGGCGCCACCAAACGTCGCATGTTTCGCGCCCGTTGCGAACCCGGCCCTTTGCCGACTCCGGGTACGGACATCCGCATCGGCGAGCACAGGCCCGCAGGTGAAGTACTGACCGCCGCGCCCGTTGCGGGCGGCATTGAACTGCTGGCGGTACTCAACAATGCCCTGGTGGCGGTGGAAGATCCCCTCTGTCTCGGCGATGGCCGCGCCCTGGAACTGCTGGATCTGCCCTATGATGCGGACGCCGATCCATTAGCAGAACCCTGACGTGCACAACAGGGCGACTACACCTCCACCGCCACCCGACGCAGTGCAGCGGCCTCCGGCAGGGCCCACTCGATCGCCTGCTGGCCGTGTTGCAGCAGCCAGTCATTGGCTGAGGAAAAAGGCCGGGTGCCGAAGAAACCCCGATTTGCCGACAGGGGCGAAGGGTGCGGGGCGCTCAGCACCAAGTGGCGGCTGCGATCGATAACCGCGCCCTTTTTCTGTGCATAACTGCCCCAGAGAATAAATACCAGCCCTTCCCGCTGTTCCGCCAGAGCGCCTATAGCCGTGTCAGTGAACTGTTCCCAACCGCGCCCCTGATGTGCGCCGGCTCTGGAATCCTCGACGGTCAGGGTCGCATTCAGCAGCAACACCCCCTGCTCTGCCCACGGCTGCAAACAGCCGTGGCGCGCCGGCGCTATACCCAGATCCGAGTGCAGCTCCTTGTAAATATTTTGCAGCGACGGCGGAATACGCACCCCCGGCATCACGGAAAAACAGAGCCCGTGGGCCTGCCCCACCCCGTGGTAGGGATCCTGCCCCAGAATAACTACCTTAACCCGGTCGAAGGGGGTTGAATTAAAGGCGTTAAAAATCTGCGGGCCGGGGGGATAGATCCGCTTACCCGCCTGCTTTTCCAATCGCAGAAATTCCCGCAGTTCAGCCATATAAGGTTTGCGAAACTCGTCCTCCAACACTTTGAGCCAGGAGGGGTGAATCTTGATTTTATGCTCTGTATCCATAGTCATTAGCTAAGAATTTTCGCTACTTGACGCCGCAATCCCGGCACGACTTCCGCCTCGAACCAGGGACGCTGGCGCAGCCAGAGGGTATTGCGCGGACTGGGGTGCGGCAGGGGAAAATAACCCGCCGGCACAGCGTCGCGGAAGTGCCGCACATTTTCAGTAATACTGCCATACCAGTGCGGCAGGTAATAGCGCTGCGCATACTGGCCGATCAACAGTGTGAGTCGCAGCTGTGGCAGCTGCTGTAACAACCGGGCATGCCAGGCCGGTGCGCACTCCGGCCTCGGTGGCAGATCGCCGCCCGCACCGCGGCCGGGGTAACAGAATCCCATCGGGATTATGGCGATCCTTGAGTCATCGTAGAAAGCGTCCCGCTTAATATCGAGCCACCGCCGCAGGCGATCCCCGGAAGGGTCATTCCAGGAGATACCCGTTTCATGCATGCGGGTTCCGGGCGCCTGGCCGACAATTAGTAAACGGGCGGATTCCCCGGCGCGCACGACGGGATTTGGCCCCAAAGGCAGCAGCTCTTCACACAGGCGGCAGGCGCGCACCTCCTGCAACAGGGAAATCAATTCGCTCATGACAGTGGCAGATACTCAATCGCGAAAATTGTTGAACTGCAGCGGCTGCTCCAGCTCCCTGTCACGCAGCATGGCCATTACCTGCTGCAGGTCGTCGCGCTTCTTGCCGGTGACCCGCACCTGGTCGCCCTGAATGGCCGCCTGCACTTTCAGCTTTTCATCCTTGATCAACTTGACGATCTTCTTTGACAGATCTTTTTCCAGGCCGTTTTTCATCGTCACCGAGGCCTTGAGCTGTTTGCCGGACTGTTCCTTTTCCCCCACCTCCATCGCCAGGGGATCTATCTGATATTTGACCAGCGCCGCACGCAGCATATCCAACATCTGATCCAGCTGGATATCCGCCTCGGCGCGCACTACCAGGGAGAATTCATTTAACTCCACTTCCGCATCCACACCCTTAAAATCGAAGCGGTTGGCCACGGTGCGGTTTACCTGATCCACCGCATTGGTCAACTGGTGCTTGTCCACTTCGGACACTATGTCAAATGAAGGCATTGCTATCTCCTTGTTGTGTAGCTCGCGTAACTCCCAGGCCAAATGGGCGCCCTTCGGGTTGAGCCAATCGGCCCGACCCCGCGTGTTTTGAGTCTGTGACTCAGGGTTTTCGGATCTCCGCCACCAGCTCCGCACTGCGGTTTCCCGATCCAATCCAGATACGCCCGTCCTGCACAGTGACATGCAGATCCATATTGCGCTCCGCCATGGTTGCAAGTTGCGCACAGGCATCGGCATCCAGGTGGTAGACACACAGGTTTTCGTGGCGACCCAGAGCCTGCTCCTGTTTTTGCCACCAGACCTGCGCCGTGCGCCGCCCATAGCTGTATACCAGAACCCGATCTGCGCGATTGCAGGCCTTGCGCAACCGCTCGGGCCCCGGCAGCCCCACTTCGACCCAAAGTTCGATGGCTCCACTCAGCCCCAACTGCCAAAGGTCCGCTTCGTCTCCCAACGAAAGCCCCCGGGTAAATTCAAGCTGTGGCGACGCATTGTGGGCAAAAGCCAACAACCGCACCATCATCCGCTCATCGGTTTCGGAAGGGTGACGCGCCAGAGTCAATTGGTGTTCCCCATAATACTCCCGATCCATATCCGCCACCTGGAGCCGGACTTTGAAGATGGTTGCTTTTAATGCCATTAGAGTAGAACACCCCGGTGTTGACGGAATCCAGGCCCAGGCAAACCGCCCTGGCTATTACAGGCCTAGGAACAGCAGCATTGTGCGCCGGGATTATATCGCCGCCGGCTACTGCTACAACCCTTGGCCGGACACAAGAAGCCGCCGGCAACACCAGTGCAGACTTGAGTCGCAATAGCGCCAATCCAAGCCTCGCCATCTATACGACAGTGCCACTCCAAAGCCCGCGACAATACCGCGCCAGGCTGATTAGACAAAGGTCGCCGGCAGAAACGGCTAAATTTTCGTACACTACTATTTAACCCGGTACCCGGGATCAATCCCCAAGTACCAGAACAGATATAGAGAGTCGATTCACAATGAGAAGTGAAATACTCATCGCCGCCGCCGGTGTTCTCGCACTGGTTCCTGCCGCCTATATCGCTGCCGAACTAACCGGTAAAGCTTCAGCAAATCCCGCTTCGGCGGTTACCGACACCGCCAGCCTCGAACTCCGTGTAGCGCGCCTTGAATCCTCCCTGCAGCGCATCAACGACATCCAGGGCCGTCTGCTGGAACTGGTGGGTGATATCCAGGCCCAGGTCGATGGTACCGCCACTGCCGACCACGCCGACTCGGCCGCCCCCGACCGTCAGACCTCGGCAAGTCAGCCTCGATCGAGGCGCGACAGCCAGCAGCGTTTGCGCGACCACCAGCTCCAGCAACTGCTGCGCGCGGGCATGCATCGCGATCGGGCTGAATTAGTGCTGCGCAGACAGGAGCGCTTCAACTATGAACATATGTCTTTGTCCCACAGCTACCATCATCTGGCGGACAAGGGCTCCGCAGAAGCTCTGGCACTGCGGGAACAAATGGAACACTACAGAAATCCCCGCCGGGCACTGGCAGACGAACTGACGGATGCGGAGTTTGAAGCGTATCTGCAGGTGATCGGCGGGCCCGCCGATATGCAAGTACGCAAGGTGGTTATCGACACGCCAGCGGCGGCAGCGGGATTGCAGCCTGGTGACAGAATCGTTTCCTACAACGGACAGAGGATCTTCCACATGGGCGACCTGCGCCGGGAAATCTACAAGGTGCCCCCGGGAAAAAACGTGGCTATCGAAGTGAAGCGGGCCGAAACAGGGCAGAAGGACACGCTGTTTGTGCCCAGCGGACCACTGGGTATTCGCGGATAGGTCACGGCACAACCGGATAAGGGACTGCCCCACAAAGGCCGCTATTATCTGCACAAACCGAATATCGCATAGGGCAATCAAGCACCAGTTGTGGAATACGTCCTACCCCCGGTCTTAGGGCCTGTTCACACTAACTGAGATAGCCCTGCTGCCCCTGGTTTAGCGCCCTGCGGCGTTAGAAATTGCTCATGTGGGCCCACCACACTGCACAATTCCTGCCTTGCAGGCCACTAAACCAGGGGCAGCAGGGCTATCTCAGTTAGTGTGAACAGGCCCTAGCAGGCTGTTGAAACAGGGATGTGCGGGTGGCAAATTAGAGGGATAACTGCCTGGTTTGCCGTGGAGGGTTTGCGGACATGTGCCGCAAACCCCGGTTGATAAAAGCCTGGGAAGACTTTTCAGCAACCTGTTAGAGGCCGCGATAAACGCTACTCATTTCGTCCGCGCGGCTGGACTGCCCGGCGGTAAACTCGAACATGCAGGAGTCGTAGCTGTAGTCCATAAAATTATGGATCGGGTCTACACCCGGTGAACTCTTGCCTTTACAGGAATCGCGACCTATCGGGCAACCACTCGCCGGTGATCTCTCTGCCGGCGTATCGGCAACATAGTCACCGCTGCCCCGGCAACCACCCTGGAAAGTATGGTAGAGACCCAGCCAGTGCCCTACCTCGTGGGTCATGGTATCCCCTTCGTTATAGGGCGCAGCGCTACCACCGGGCAGTGAACCGGTCAGCACCACCACTCCATCGTCAATGGGGTTACCGGCATACCAGCTGGGGAAAGTCGCCCAGCCCAGCAGCCCGTTACCTATGTTGGCCACATAAATGTTCAGATCACTGGCATCACCCACGCGCAGAGCCGACTTCATGGCGGCTTCCGCCGGGGAGTCAGGGCTTACGTTGTACCAGGCATTGTTGGCGGTGCTGGTGGTGGATACCAGATTGAATGTGAAAGGCGTATCCGCAAAGGCGGCATTCAGGACGTTCATCTGATTGTTGATAACAGAATTTGAAACCGCGCCGTTATTGCTGCTATCAGTGATCACGTGAAAGTGCACATCGACACTGACAGACCCCGCGGAGCGCTCGGCATAGGCGGCGCTGGCGTCGGAGTCCGACGCTCTGACCCGCATATTCTTGAGATGTTCCTCCCTCAAAGCGGCCTCTTTATCCGTTGGGTGCTTGGTGCCACAGCGGAGAAAGTTGGCGTTGTCGCTGGCATGCCCGAATGCACTGTCGCTTTGCGCACTGGCAGCCATAGGGGTTGCGAGCACACAAAAAGCCAAAGCCTTACCAATGAGATTGGTTCGCAAAGAAAGTTGCATAGAAGAATTCCTTAGCATTTATTGTTGATTATTGTTTTACTTCAAATGAAGCCCGCATAAGATCGAGTTTTTCTTATATCACTGTCAACCTTAGGGGCCGCAATAATAATATATTGGCGCCCAAATTAACTACCGAAAAACCCAAAGAATCTACACCCAACAATTCCATTAACTGCAGCTTTACGCATAGGGAAAAACTTATCCCGAGCTCAAATTAAAATATCGCCAGAAAAGTTTTATGCCTTATTTTTTAGGGGAAAATTCGCCATCTTAAGCAGTATTGTTTGCCACCAAAAATGGGGTGTGGCTCACATTTCATATATACTTTTTTTGACAATCCCACCTGAAAATTATATTGATGAGTTACTGTGGAAACCGAATAAAAATAACTGAAATTCTCTACAGTTACGACTTGAATAGTAGCGCATATATGGTACTCCCCTGACCTTCCCAAACACGCAAAAAGTATTTATGGTCGCTTGGTCTCAACAGTCATCACTGCCAAATACTCAACAATGCCACCAAGTACACAGCCTTAAAAACTGAAGTCATATCAGAGCATGGCAATGCACCTACTGTTGTGGGAGCTTTAGTTTGATCGATAGATCTGCACCCAAATATCCGAGCCAGCCCTGTCCCGAATTGGGTATTATGGCTTTTGCGGTGCAGGATCTGTGTTTGCACAGTTGACTTGGCACGCGCAAATCCGTTCTGGGGTCAACGGAATCACACACCAGAACCCTCGCAAAAATCCACACTAAATTCAGGACAACACCAAACTCCCGTGCCCGGCCAGTATCTGCGCCTAAAGTAATCTGACCATTTACAGCCACAGCCAATACGCCGACGGTGTCCACATCCGGGCAACTTTGGCAGCCGGCGACTGCCCTGCCCCGCGGCCATAAGCCGCAATGGATACAACCGGAATTGGCTGCTTTTTCACTGTGATCAAGGCAACCATCCCCTCTCCCGTCGACTTCCCTCTCGTCTGGGCGCGGAATTACGACACTTCGCCGCAGGGGGAATCTGGCCGGAGAACACCCAAGCCCTTGACCACATTGGTTAAAGCCTTCCGCAAGCCGCAAATCCACCCACATTAAGTGGTTGATCGAAACTCACGCAATCACATAAAATACACCATGAATGGAATCGGCCTTCCCGCCACTTCAATATTCCCCGTGTTCGATTACAGCATCCGCACAGTCGGCCCTTATCGAGGTAGTCATGCTCAACAGGAAAATTCTCGCCGGTCTTCTGGCCGTATCCTCACTGCTCTCGGCCTGTAGCGAAGAGAGCGCGGTGCCCCCGGGAATGGCACCTCAGGTGACGGTCGTTACCCTCAAGTCCGAACCGGTCACTCTCACCAGGGAGCTGCCCGGACGCACGGCACCATTCAAGGTGGCGGAAGTCCGCCCGCAGGTTAACGGCATCGTAAAACAGCAGCTGTTTCGCGAGGGCGGACAGGTCGATAGCAACCAGCCGCTCTACCAACTGGACGACGCCATCTACCGCGCGGACCGGGACAGTGCCCAGGCCAATCTGCAGCGCGCAGAAGCCGCTATGAACATCGCCCGCCTGAAGGCCGAGCGCACCAAGGACCTAATTGGCAACGGCGCGGTAAGCGAGCAGGAGAACGACTCCGCCGAAGCGGACCTGCAGGAAGCCAGGGCCAATGTGGCAGCGGCCAGAGCGGAGCTGCAGAGGGCCAGGATTCAGCTGGACTATGCCCGGATTACATCGCCCATCAGCGGCCGCATCGGCAAGTCTGCGGTCACCCAAGGCGCACTGGTCACCGCCAACCAGAGTGCGGCGCTGGCAACGGTACAACAACTGGACCCGATTTATGTGGATGTCACCCAGTCCGCCGCGGAACTGCTGAGTCTGCGCAGGGCCCTGGATGCGGGTGCCCTGGCTGAAGCCAGCCACCTGCCGGTAAAGATTCTGCTGGAAGATGGCAGTGAGTTCGCGCACCCGGGCAAACTGGAATTTGCCGATGCCAGTGTGGACCCCTCCACCGGCAGTGTGTTGCTGCGGGTAGTGGTGCCCAACCCGGACCATATGCTGCTGCCGGGCATGTATGTGCGCGCGGTGGTGGGCAGCGGCGTGCGCGATAACGCTATTCTGGTACCTCAGCAGGGTATAGCCCGGGATCCCAAAGGCAACACATCGGCGATGGTAGTAACCCCGGAAAATGTAGTGGCACAGCGTTCCGTGCAAGTGAGCCGCACAGTGGGCAGCCGCTGGCTGGTGGAAGGCGGCCTGCAGGCCGGGGATCGGGTGGTAGTGGCCGGTCTGCAAAAGGTCCGCCCGGGTGCGCCAGTGCGTCCCACTGAAGCTACCGATGAACAACAGCCGGCTGCGACGGGGGATACCCAGGCCACCGAGCCGGGGGTTTAAGGACAGGGTTATGGCAAGTTTTTTTATTGACCGCCCAATCTTCGCCTGGGTTCTGGCCATCATCACCATGTTGGCAGGGGCTCTGTCCATCAGCAAACTGGCGGTGGAGCGCTACCCGAATATTGCACCACCCGCGGTGAATATCAGCGCGAATTACCCCGGCGCCTCGGCCAAGGTGGTGGAGGACTCGGTCACCCAGATTCTTGAGCAGAGCATGAAAGGCCTGGATGGCCTGATTTATATGTCTGCTACCAGCCAGTCCAATGGCAGTGCCTCCCTCTCCCTGACGTTTGCAAACGGCACCGATCCGGATACCGCCCAGGTGCAGGTGCAGAACAAGATGCAGCTGGCGTTGCCGCTGCTGCCGCAGGAAGTGCAGACCCAGGGGGTGAGCGTCAGCAAATCCCGCTCGGGCTTCCTGATGGTAGCCGGTTTCGTGTCGGAAGACGGCAGCATGAACCGCAACGATATCGCCGACTATATCAACTCCGCGGTGGTGGACCCCATCAGCCGGGTACCCGGCGTGGGCAATGTACAGGTGTTTGGCTCCAAGTACGCCATGCGTATCTGGCTGGATCCGAACAAGCTGCTCACCTACCGACTGTCGCCAGCGGATGTGGCGGCGGCAGTGCGGGCCCAGAATGCCCAGGTGGCGGTGGGCGACCTGGGTGGTGCACCCTCGGTACCGGGACAGCAACTCAACGCTTCCATCACCTCCCAGGGTCGTCTGCAGACGCCGGAGCAGTTTCGCCAGATCCTAGTACGGGCCAATGACGACGGCTCCCTGCTGCGCCTCGGCGACATTGCACGGGTGGAACTGGGGGCCGAAAACTACGAGTTTATCTCCCGCTACAACCGCCAGCCGGCGACCGGTATCGCAATCAACTTGGCCACCGGCGCCAATGCACTCGACACCGCGGAGGCGGTCAAGGCGAAACTGAAAGAGCTGGAGCCTTTCTTTCCCCGGGGCCTGGAGACAGTGGTGCCCTTCGATACCACGCCCTTCGTCAAGGTTTCCATAAAAGGGGTTATCAGCACCCTGATCGAGGCGGTCATCCTGGTTTTTCTGGTGATGTACCTGTTCCTGCAGAATTTCCGCGCGACCCTGATTCCCACCATCGCAGTGCCGGTGGTGCTGCTGGGGACCTTCGCCGTACTCGCCGCACTGGGTTTCTCGGTGAATATGCTCACCATGTTCGCCATGGTTCTGGCTATCGGCCTGCTGGTGGACGACGCCATTGTGGTGGTGGAAAACGTCGAACGGGTGATGAGCGAAGAGGGGTTGCCCCCCCGGGAGGCGACGAGAAAATCCATGCGACAGATAACCGCGGCCCTGGTGGGTATTGGCGTGGTGTTGTCGGCGGTGTTCGTGCCTATGGCGTTCCTGGATGGGGCCACCGGGGTAATTTACCGGCAGTTCTCCGCAACCATTGTCGCCGCCATGGCTCTGTCGGTGCTGGTGGCGATTATTCTGACCCCGGCCCTCTGTGCCACCCTGCTGAAACCTTTACCCAAGGGCGGCAGCCACGGACAGAAGGGCTTCTTCGGCTGGTTCAATCGCAATTTCGAGCGCGGCAATCAAAAGTACCAAACCGGGGTGAGTGCGATCCTGGCCCGCAGCGGCCGCTTTATGCTGCTTTTTGTGGGGCTCTCCGCGGTGATGGCACTGCTGTTCCTGCGCCTGCCCACGTCCTTCCTCCCCGATGAGGACCAGGGAATTCTGTTCGCCATGGTCCAGGCACCGGTGGGCGCCACTCAGGAGCGCACCATGGCCTCTATCCGCAAGGTGGAGGACCAGTTTCTGGACCAGGAACAGGGCACGGTAAAATCCGTGTTCGCGGTGCAGGGCTTCAGCTTCGCCGGCAGCGGCCAGAATACGGGGATCGCCTTTATCAATATGGAGGATTGGTCCCAGCGCGAGCAGCCGGCACAAAGTGTCAGCTCAGTGGCCATGCGGGCCATGGGCGCCTTCACGCAGATAAAGGACGCCCTGGCTTTCGCCTTCGCCCCGCCGCCACTGCCCGAACTGGGCACTTCCGGCGGCTTTGACTTTTACCTGAAGGACAACGGCAACCTGGGCCACGAGGCGCTGACTGCGGCCCGGAACCAGTTTCTGGGCATGGCCGGGCAGAACCCATTGCTCGCCAATGTCCGTCCCAACGGTCAGGAGGACACGCCGCAGTTTCGCGTCGAGATAGATACTGCCAGGGCGGCGACGCTGGGATTGTCCATCGCCGACATCAACAGCACCCTGAGTACCGCCTGGGGCAGCGCCTACATCGATGACTTTATCGACCGCGGCCGGGTCAAGCGGGTTTATCTGCAGGCGGATGCGCCCTACCGTATGGTGCCGGAGGATTTCCAGCTGTGGTCTGTACGCAACAACAAGGGCGACATGGTGCCGCTGTCCTCCTTCGCCAGCTTCTCCTGGGACTACGGCTCACCGCGCCTTGAGCGCTATAACGGTGTGCCCGCCATGCAGATCAATGGCCAGGCGGCACCAGGCGTCAGCTCCGGGGAGGCCATGCAGGAGGTGGAAAAACTGGTCGCGCAGCTGCCGGCGGGCATCGGTATGGAGTGGAGTGGCCTGTCGTATCAGGAGCGCGCCGCCGGCGCCCAGGCACCGCTGCTCTACACCTTGTCGCTGCTGATTGTGTTCCTGTGCCTGGCCGCACTCTATGAGAGCTGGACAGTACCCACGGCGGTGCTGCTGATGGCGCCCCTGGGGGTGCTGGGTGCGGTGCTTGCCAACACTTTGCGGGGCATGGAGCGCGATGTTTATTTTCAGGTGGCCATGCTCACCACTGTTGGCCTGACCAGTAAAAACGCCATCCTGATCGTGGAGTTTGCCAAGCAGAACCTGGAAAACGGCATGGCGGTGGTGGAAGCCACTATGCGCGCGGTGCGCGACCGCTTGCGCCCGATTCTGATGACCTCACTGGCGTTCGGCCTCGGCGTGCTGCCACTGGCCATCTCCACTGGAGCGGGATCCGGCGCCCAGCGCGCCATCGGCACCGGGGTACTGGGCGGCATGGTGGTGGGAACCCTGCTGGGCATCTTCTTTATCCCACTGTTTTTCGTCGTGGTGCAGCGGGTTTTTGGCCGTAAAAAAGTGCCGCAAAATTCCGGGCCGGCTCAGTTGGATGAGGTTGCCAGTGAAAAAGGGGAAAAAACACAAACAGCGGACGCCCTGTAAAACACCCCGGCTATTGCTCCGGGCTTTGCGGCTATATAAAGGCGGAAGAAAGTAGATCCGGGCAGGAAACCCGCCCAAGGAGGATCTCAGTTGTCGCTGGAAGCGAGTCGGACAGGACTTGAGACCTAAGGCTGAAAAAAAACCGGCAACCTATTTGGTTGCCGGTTTTTTTTTATTTAGTGCCCTCAGTCAAAATCATACCGCGCGCGCATATAGTAGAAGGCGCCATTAAAACCCATCGGCGAGGTAGCCGGGTATCTGGAACCGGCAACACCACTCCACTCGTGCTCCGTCGGGTAATTATCCAGTATGTTCTCGGCACCGGCGATAAGGGAGAGCTGGTCGGTGAAGTTGTAACCCACCTCCACATCCAGTGTCACCTCGGACGGCGCGTCGATCGGCAGTGCCTCAGCCTCCAGGTGCGGCTCCCAGAAGGCACCGAAGTAGTTGACTCGCGCCAGGGCACGCCAATTGTCCTCCGCATGCCTCAGGGAGATGTTGCCACGGGTATTTGGCAAATTGTCCTCTATCTGGCGAATCCGCAGGCTACTCATAGTGTCGGGATTGAAATCCTCAATCTCGGTCTCGGTCCAGTTGAAGGCCAGACTCAGGTCAGTGCTACCGCCCATCAGGTCCAGCGGATAGGTTGCCACCAGATCGAGCCCCCGGGTGTTGGTATCGAAGTCGTTGGTATAAAACTTGAACGAGTCCAGTGATTCCGCCCCGGTAATGCCGGCGGCCACCAGCTCCGCGCGCTCCTCGTCGCTCAATTCCCGATCCGCCGACTGCGACAACCGGCCCTCGACATCGATATTGAAGTAATCCAGTGTCACGTCCAGGTCACCGATATTGAACACGGCGCCGAAGGTGTAGTTGGTGGACTCTTCAGGCTCCAGCTGCCTGCCCCCGTAGACCAACGCCACCGGACTGGTGGGCGGGATGGTGCCCTGGTTCACCAATTCTCCTTCCACAAAAACAGTGGAGACCGCGTTGATATTGGACTGGCCTGGAGTGGGTGCGCGGAAGCCTGTAGAGGTGGTGGCGCGCAGCGCCAGGCTGTCGACAACCTGGTAGTGGGCGGAGAGCTTATAGTTGCTGGTGGAACCAAAGTCACTGAAATCCTCCCAGCGCAAAGCCGCCCCCAGCAACAGACTGTCGGTGAGTTCCGCCTCCACATCGGAATAAAGAGCGACATTCTGGCGATCGAAGGTGCCGGCCACCTGCGGGCCGAAGCCGGGAAAACCGTTGGAGCCAATGGAGAAACCCTGGTCCACCAGGGGGCCCACTTCCCAGGAAGCCTGATCCCCAATCTGCGCCTCAAACTGTTCTTCCCGCCACTCGAAACCGGTGGCAAAGTAAACGGTGGTACCGCTCAGGTCCAGCTGCCGGTTCAGGTCCAGGTTGAAATTCTGTTCCGTCTGGATATAGGTGCCGGGATTAAAACTGGTGGGGGAGGCGGAACCCAGGGAGGCATTGACGGTGTTGTAGATAAAGAACTCCACCTCACTCCGGCCCACCCCCAGGCTTACATCGTAGCCCCAGCCATTGTCCATCTCCCCGCGCACACCGGCCACCCCGGCCAGGTCCACCACATCGCCGCCAAAGCGGGGGGTGAAGCCTCCGGGAAAAATTTCCGTAAAGGAGAAACACTCATCGCTGCTGGCGGCGTCCGCATGACTGAAGCCGACACAGTCGTCGAGCCCATTGCTGGGATCCTCGTCACCGACCAGTGGCGTATCAACGTCGCCGTCTTCATCGGTATCTATCGCAAATACCGCCGGGCGGTTGTCCGGGTTACGGAAATAGAAGCCGCCGTCCACCGTCTTGGTGGCGTAGTTACCAAAAGCGTAGGCTTCAGCACCGTCGCCCAGTTCCAGACCGAGGTTGGCGAATACTTTTACATCGTCCTTCACCTCCGGCTGGCCCCAGACCTGCGCCGGGTCGGCCACGGCAGTGTTACCGGCGGCAATCAGGCCTGCGGCGTCATCGCGCTGCACACTGCGGCTGGTGGCGTCCTGTTGGCGGTATTCATAGCTGAAATTGGCAAAGCCGGCAGCGGTCAGCGGCATGCCGATATTGCCGGATACCATATACTGGTCGCCGTCGCCCTCGGCAGTGGTGCCCCACTTGGTCTCGATGCTGCCGCCGTCACTGGCGTCTTTCAGCTGGAAGTTAACCACCCCGGCAATGGCGTCGGAGCCATACTGGGCCGCCGCACCGTCGCGCAAAACCTCCACCTGCTTGAGGGCTATGGCGGGAATCACAGAGATATCCGGGCCCTGGGCACCATCTGCCAGGCCGCCGCCGAGAAAAGAGATTACCGCCGAGCGGTGGCGGCGCTTTCCGTTCACCAGCACCAGCGTGTGGTCCGAAGACAGGCCACGCAGGTTGGCCGGCCTGGCTATGGTCGCCGCGTCGCTGATGGGCTGGGCATTGACGTTGTAGGAGGGGACCACGTTGCGCAGCAGATTGGACATGTCGCCATCGCCCTGATTGACGAACTCCTCTGCGGAAATCACATCCACCGGCGCGGCTGAGTCCGACGCGGAGCGCCCCTCCACCCGGGTGCCGATGGTAATGACCTCTTCGATAATCTCCTCTTGCGCAGTGCTGGAACCCGCCGCAACAGCGACCGCCACGGCCAGCAAGCTGGGGCTCATTTTTTTTACTTTGATTTGCATACGTCCTGTTTCCTTTATTGTTATCTCTTAAATGTGCCGGATGATCAACCTGACTAGGCTCGCACCCGCTTTAAATCCCTAACGGGCTATATTCGCAGCAGCAATCTTGCCAGAAATTCCGCAGTCTTGCCCCCTAAAAATTGTTTCCAGAAAATAAAAAGAATTTAGCGCCCAAGTGAAATATTACTCCCAGGTGGCATTGATCGAACTGGTGTTACCTGACCTGGGACTATCTACTAAACAGCTTCGCGCAAACCTCTAAAATTTTGCCAACCCCATCATATTAAATTCAGTTTGGCGCACAATACAACGCAATAAAGTTCTATAAGGCATGTCATGCAGAATGGCGGATTGTTCGGGGGATTACTTTCAAAAATTAAAAGCGTTTCGCACCTAAATAGAATATTTATCCCAAGAGAGACTTACCGATCTATTGTTACCCGACTTGGGACTTCCTACTGAATGGCTTCGCTCAAACCTCTCAAACTTTGTGAACCCGATCACAACATATTTAGGTTGGCACTTAATACAACGCGATAAAGTCTCTTATGGCACGTCATTCAAAGTGCCAGATTGTTCGTGTAACAGCGGGCTGCTATTTTGACAACGGTGTCATTTTTGCGCTGGCGGTATTTAACCCCGCATCCAATAGATGATCCCTCATCGATTGGATGGCCGCCTTTAAAAATCGGGCAATTACGCGGTGTCGCCTGCTTTTCCAGGGCTTGCGTCGGTCTCCACCCGGCGGCGCATCCTCGTACCGCATTTACCCGGCAACTTATTGCATTGTCGGATGAATAAAGTACCGCTACGCCAAACACCGATAAAAATAACGACTGCAAGGTGAAAACTATGAACAAACCGATTGCGCTCGGCGCGCTACTGGCGGGCATGATCGCCGCCACCTCTGCCTACGGAGTGGATCGTGCGCCACTGCCAAACTGGGACGCTGCGACCGCCTATACCGGCGGCGCCCAGGTACAGCACAATGCCAACGCCTATCAAGCCAACTGGTGGACACGAAACCAGGATCCCGAACAGTACTCCGGCCAGTATCAGGAGTGGACACTGCTGGGCAACTGCGATGGCGGCAGCCAGGATCTCCCACCCCAGGGGAATTTTGCCAGCCCTGCCAATGGAGCTTCTTTCAACCAGAATGACAGCGTTATCATCTCCATCGATGCCAGTGACGACAATGGTGTAGCCTCAGTGGAGTTTTTCATTGACGGCGCCGCTATTGGAACCGACAGCAGCGCCCCTTTTTCCATTACCTGGATCGCCGCAGCCGGCTCGCCGACCCTGGGGGCAAGGATTGTGGATACCGCCGGCCAGGCGACCCTGGTGAGCGAAATTCAGGTCAATGTCGGTGACGGCAGCCCCCTGCCGCCGCAACTCAGCCTGGATAGCCCCGGTGCAAATGCCACCTTCTCCACAGGCGATGCTGTGCAGCTCAGCGCCTCCGCAAGCGATGCGGATGGCACCATTGCAACGGTGGAGTTTTTTGTGGACGGCGGCACTATCGGCAGCGACAGCAACGCACCCTTCACCGCCAGCTGGACCGCCACTGCCGGCAATCACACCCTGACTGCCAGGGCTATCGACAACGATGGCCTGACCGCGGAAGACAGCATTTCCATCGCGGTTGAGGATGACGATCCGGTGGTATCGGAACACCCGTGCCGACCCGACGGGCTGTTTACCACCAGCGGCACCGCACCCAACTACTGTGCCATTTATACCGCCCAGGGCCGGGAGCAAATGGGAGCCGATCTCCCGCGTCGGGTGATCGGCTATTTCACCAGTTGGCGCAATGGTGCCAACGGTCAGCCCAGCTATCTGGTCAAGGACATCCCCTGGAGCAAGGTCACCCATATCAACTACGCCTTCGCACATATCGGTGACGACAACCGGCTGTCGGTGGGCAATACCGCGGATCCGGACAACCCCGCCACCGGTATGACCTGGCCCGCCATCCCCGGCGCGGAAATGGATGATGACTTTTCCTACCAGGGCCATTTCAATCTGCTGAGCAAGTTCAAAAAGCAGTTTCCACAGGTCAAGACACTGATCTCCGTCGGCGGCTGGGCCGAGACCGGCGGCTACTTCAATGAGTCCGGTGATCGCGTCGCCAACGGTGGTTTTTACACCATGACCACTAATGGCGACGGCAGTATCAATCGCGCCGACATCGAAACTTTTGCCGATTCCGCCGTGGCATTTATCCGCCGCTACGGCTTCGACGGTGTCGACATAGACTACGAATATCCCACCTCGATGAACGATGCCGGCAACCCGCTCGATTTCGGCGTCGCCAATCCGCTCCGCGCCGCGCTGATGAATTCCTATGTGGAGCTGATGCGGGTGCTGCGGGAAAAGCTGGACATCGCCGGGGCACAGGACAACACCCACTACCTGCTCACTATCGCCTCGCCTTCGTCCGGATACCTCCTGCGCGGTATGGAAACCATGCAAATCACCCGCTACCTGGATTACGTCAACGTCATGACCTATGACCTCCACGGCGCCTGGAATGAGTATGTGGGCCATAATTCAGCCCTGTTCGACAATGGTGCCGACCCGGAGCTGGCGGCGGCGGGCATCTACAGTACGTCCCAGTACGGCGGACTCGGTTACCTCAATATCGACTGGGCGGTGAAGTACTTCCGCGGCAGCCTGCCCCCGGGCCGGATCAATATCGGCATTCCCTACTACACCCGCGGCTGGCAGGGCGTCACCGGCGGCAACCAGGGTCTCGGCGGCACTGCCCCACTGCCGGACCAGACACAGTGCCCAGTAGGCACCGGCGGCTGGGCCAAGTGCGGCTACGGCGCCATTGGCATCGACAATATGTGGCACGACCTGGATGAAAACGGCAGCGAGGTGGGGGCCGGGTCCAACCCCATGTGGCACGCCAAGAATCTGGAAAACGGTATCCTGGGTTCCTACCTCTCCGCCTATGGCCTGGATCCGGCGGGGGATCCGGATGATGCTCTGGTGGGGGTTTACGCGCGCAACTACGACAGCGTGTCCCGGTCACCCTGGCTGTGGAACCAGACCAAGAAGGTTTTTCTGTCCACCGAAGATAACCAGTCCATGGCCGCCAAGGTGCAGTATGTCAGCGACCAGGGACTGGGCGGTATCATGTTCTGGGAGCTGGCGGGGGACTACGACTGGGATGCGGGCAAAGGCGAATACACCATGGGCTCCACCCTGACCAGCCTGGCCTATGACACATTCCGCACGGCCGCGCCTTATCGCCAACAGCGCAGCGAGCGCCCGCTGCCGGCCGAAGCGCTGGATATCGCCATGGAAGTTACCGGCTTCAAGGTCGGCGATCAGAACTACCCGCTGAACCCCAAGCTCTACGTCACCAACAACACCGGCGAAACACTACCCGGCGGTACTGTATTCGAGTTCGACATGCCCACCTCTACCTCCAATCTCATCTCCGACCAGAGCGGTGCCGGCCTGGCGGTGATCGAGAATGGCGCCAATGCCGGCGGCGGCAATGTGGGGGGGCTGGAAAACGAATTTCACCGGGTGCGCTTTGCTTTGCCCGGGTGGCTGAACCTGGCCGCCGGTCAGACCTGGGACATGACGCTCAATTACTATCTGCCGGTGTCGGGCCCACAGGCCTATACCGCCACCATCAACGGCTCCAGTTACGCCCTCGCGTTTGAGTATCCGGAACTGCCGCTGGGTTCCGTGGACAGCGGCCCGGGGGGCGGTGGCAACGGCGATAACTGCGACGACCTGGGTGTAGATACCAGCGGCCTGGTCACCTATCCGGTTTGGCCGGCGGGCGACCACGCCAATGGCGGTGACCGGATCATCCACGACGGCAGCGTATACCAGGCCAACTGGTGGACCAACTCGGTGCCGGGAACCGCCGACGGCAGCTGGACTCTGATCTGCTCCATCGACTGACCGGCATTTCGAATGTAAACCTGTGTCAACCCCCGCGCGAGGCTTTGCGGGGGTTGCTTTCAACCTGCCGCAACGCTCTCCGGATCCCCTTGCATCCACCATTGCTGCCGCGGTTCCGCGCAAAATACCTTCAGCCAAATAACTCCAGCATCAGGTTGACCACGAACGCATTGGCAATATCGATAAAAAAAGCACCCACCAGCGGCACCACCAGGAAAGCCTGGGGCGCCGGGCCGTGTCGCGCCGTGACCGCCGTCATATTGGCCAGGGCGGTGGGCGTTGCGCCCAGCCCCAGGCCCACATAGCCGGACGACATCACCGCCGCATCGTAGCTACGCCCCATAACCGGAAACAGCACCAGCACTACGTAAAGGGTAATCGCCAGCACCTGGCCCACCAGCAGCATCACTATGGGGCCGGCGAGATCCAGAATGGTCCACAACTGCAGGCTCATCAGCGACATGGCCAGAAACAGGCCCAGACTCAAATCGGAAATCAGCGCCAATATGGGCGTGCCGCTGGGCCAGTTGAGCTGTTTGAACAGCACTGGAACCGTATTGGTCAGCAGGATACCCGCGAACAGGCAGCTCACAAACAACGGCATATTGATGTCGAGGCGTCCCAGCAGTGCGTGAAACTGCAGCCCCATACCCAGCGCGATACAGATCACCAGCAGCGCATTGAGCACCGAATCCACCGAGATCTGCTCATCCGTGTCCCCCTGGGGAATACCCACTGCGAGATACTCTTCGCTGGTGGAACTCAACTGGTGTCGGGCTATCAGGAATCTGGCGATAGGGCCGCCGATAACACCGCCGAGCACCAGGCCAAAGGTCGCGCAGGCGACCCCGATTTCCAGGGCCCCGGCGACACCGTAATGCTCCTTCAGGATAGGCGCCCACGCAATTGCCGTACCATGGCCGCCACTGAGGGAAATGCTGCCGCCCAGGATACCGACAGCCGGCTCCAGACCGCTGAACCTGGCAATAATGACACCGATCAAATTTTGCAGAAACAACATGCCCACTGCCAGCAACAGCAGTTTGAACAGGGTTCTGCCACCCGCAAGCAGACTGCTGATGCGCGAAGACAAGCCGATACAGGTAAAGAAAACCGTGAGGAAAGTGTCCCGCCCGTGCAGGTCGAACACAAGGGTCCGGTCGGCGGTGAAATAAAGAACACTGATCAGGAGCGACGCCAGTACTCCGCCGGTCACCGGCTCGGGAATATTGTAACGGCGCAGAAAGGCTGCTTTGGAATTTAAATACTTACCCAGGAACAAGACCAGAATCGAAACGATCAGCGTCTGCCTGGGGTCCATTGCATAAGTCATGGCCCGTCGAAGTTCCAAAAAGTCAGATTAAAAAATACCGCTACTGCCAGTCCACCTATGTTCTCCCGCTGGATTCGAGGTGACTTCATTGCGAGCACAAGAGAAACTTTCCACCACTGCTTTCAATTTGAACGTAATCGTATAAGCAGAAAATTCCCGTAAAAATGAGTATTTATTCACTCATAGGCCTAGTCCCGCATTCCATGACAATTGTAGCAGCCCGATATCTGATCATTGCACTTGGATTTAAAATAAGCGAAGCTTTTGCAGCCTAAAAACCAATGCTGGAAAACTAACAAATATAAAGCGGTTTTTACTTCTATCTTATCTGGCGCTTTTTCCATCACTCGCTTTTTCAAATAGCTGTAATTTGAGGCCAGGTATTTAACGCTTCTCGCGGTATATATCAGCCAGGAAGAGATTCAATTGAGGGTAATAGAGGGGACAGACCCCTGTAAACTGGAATATGTCAGGTTGAGCCGCTAAGCATCAACTCGCTCTTTCCTGCCCGTCGAAACTGGGGAATGGAATCACACCCAGTTATAGCCAACGCGACACAGTGAAGTTTTCAAACCCGGTTGAGCGCCGTCTTTACTGCAGGGAAACCACCTTCACTGTGTCCCTGTCCGTATAGCGCCACTGCAGATTAAACCCGCATAACCGCATACCGTAGATACGCTCTGGTTCCGGTTGCTGGTAGGCGGGCTTGGGATTTTGGGCCAGCACCTGTTCTATGAGCCGGGGCAGATCGGTGCCCCAGTCGTCGCGATAGGCGGCAGCCTTTGCACGTACTTCCGCAGGAATGTCCACATCGACCACTGCGGGCGCCCTGTCCGCAAAAGCGCTGTGCGCCCCCTCCAGCGCATCGGCATAGGGAATATAGGGTTTGATATCCAGCACCGGGGTGCCGTCCACCAGATCGATACCACCGACGATCAACATCACCTTCGGCGAGGTTCGCACTTGCAACAGGCGCACCACTGACAGGCCGATGTTGTTGGGGCGAAAGGGGGAGCGGGTGGCCAGCACCCCCAGCTTCCTGTTACCGCCGAGGCGCGGTGGGCGCACCTTTGTCGACCATTGTCCGGCCGCCTGGTGAAACTGGAAGATAACCCATAGATGGGAGTGCGCCTCCAGCCCGGCCACCGCGTCGCTCACGTTCAGTGGCGGCAGCAGTTCTATGGCCGCCCGGCTGGCATCCGCCAGCAACGACTGGCGCGGCACCCCGAACTTCTCCCCGAAGCAGGAGTGCACTTGAGCAATGGGCTCGAGGTTCATCCTCTGCGGCAGTCGCCAATGCGGCTAGCGATCGATCCCCCCCAGGCAGAGATATTTGATCTCCAGATAATCATCGAGGCCGTATTTGGAGCCCTCGCGACCGATTCCGGATTCCTTTACCCCACCGAAGGGCGCCATCTCGTTGGAGATGATACCTTCGTTGACTCCTACCATGCCGTATTCCAGCTTTTCGCCGACACGCCAGATGCGCCCTATGTCGCGGGAGTAGAAATAGGAGGCCAGCCCGTATTCGGTATCGTTGGCCAGCTGAATCACCTCCTCCTCGGTGGAGAATTTATAGAGTGGCGCCACCGGACCGAAAATCTCCTCGCGGAAGAGTCGCATTGTATTGTCGACGCCGGTGAGCACCGCGGGTGCATAGAAGCAGCCGCCCATCTCACTGGGGCCACCAATCACCGGGGCCCTGGCACCCTTGGCCAGCGCGTCCTCCACCAGCGCCTGTACGTCCTTCACCGCCTTGGCGTTGATCATGGGCCCCACTTCGACACCCGCCTCTGCGCCGTTGCCCAGGGTAAGCGCCTGTACCGCCAAACTGAATTTGCGCGCGAATTCGTCGTATACGCCTTCCTGCACAAATATGCGGTTGGCGCACACGCAGGTCTGGCCGGCATTGCGGTATTTGCAGATGATGGCACCTTTGACGGCCGCATCCACGTCGGCATCGTCAAAGACAATGAAGGGCGCATTGCCACCCAGCTCCATGGAGGTTTTCTTGATGGTTTCGGCACACTGGGCCTGTAACTTCTTGCCCACTGCAGTGGAGCCGGTAAAAGTAAACTTGCGCACCAGCGGATTGGAAGTCATCTCCTCGCCGATTTCGCGCGCACTGCTGCCGGCTACAACGTTGAACACACCGGCGGGGATACCGGCCTCTTCTGCCAGTACCGCCAGTGCCAGCGCCGATAGCGGCGTCTCCGAGGCGGGCTTGCTGACAAAAGGACAGCCGGCTGCCAGCGCCGGTGCCACCTTGCGGGCGATCATGGCGCTGGGGAAATTCCACGGCGTCACCGAGCAGGTAACCCCGACGGGCTGTTTGACCACTAAAATACGCTTGTCGTTGGAGGGCGGTGCCACCACATCGCCGTAAGCGCGCTTGGCCTCCTCGGAAAACCATTCGATATAGTTGGCGCCATAAATAATTTCGGTCCTGGCCTCCGCCAGGGGCTTGCCCTGCTCCGCCGTGAGGATCTTCGCCAGGTCGTCCAGGTTTTCAATGATCAGGTCATACCAGCGGCGCAGGATTTTTGCCCGCTCTTTGACAGTAGTATTGCGCCATGCGGGCCAGGCCACATCCGCAGCTTCAATGGCGCGACGGGTTTCCGCAGCACCACAACTCACGATGGTTGCCACCAACTCCCCGGTGGCCGGATTGGCAACATCCAGTGTGGCTCCGGAATCGGCGTCGATCCACTGCCCATTGACAAAGGACTGTGTGCGCAACAGTGCAGGTTTACTCAATTCCAACATGACTTTCTCCTCGTGTCTGGCCTTGTCCGGGACCTATGCACCGGCCGGGCGCGATACCAGCCGGCGACGACTTTACTTTTTCTTTTTTACAAATTTCATCAAGCGGCGCTTCTTCGCCTTCTGACGATCCGTCAGTTTGTTTTTCTTTCCGGCGTAGGGGTTTTCACCTGTGCGGAATTCAATTTTCACCGGTGTTCCGTGCAACTCCAATGCGTTGCGAAAGGTTTTTTCAAGGTAGCGCACATAGTGCGCCGGTACCTGGTCCGTTTGGTTGCCGTGAATCACCACCACCGGGGGATTCTGGCCGCCTGCGTGGGCGTAGCGCAACTTGATGCGGTGGCCGCGGACCAGTGGCGGCTGATGTTCGCTCACCGCCCACTGCAGGATACGGGTCAGGTGGCTGGTGGACAGTTTGTCCGTCGCCGCCCGGTAGGCCGCCTCGATGGATTGGTATAAATGCCCCACGCCGGTTCCGTGCAGAGCGGAAATAAAGTGCACATCCGCAAAGTCCACAAAACGCAGGCGCCGCTCCAGCTCCGCTCTGACAAATTCCCGGTGGTCCGCCTCCAGGCCGTCCCACTTGTTGAGCGCCACCACCAACGCGCGCCCGGCCTGAATCACGCTGCCCATCAGGTGCAGGTCCTGATCCACCAGGCCCTCGCGTGCGTCGATCACCAGCACCACCACATTGGCGTCTTCCACTGCCTGCAGGGTTTTGACGATGGAGAACTTTTCCACCGACTCCTTGATATTCTTGCGCCGGCGGATTCCCGCGGTGTCAATCAGTGTATAGGGCTTTTCGTCCCGCTGATAATTGATGTAGATGCTGTCCCGCGTGGTGCCGGGCTGATCGTAGACCACCACCCGGTCTTCACCCAGGAGGCGGTTTACCAGCGTGGACTTGCCCACATTGGGGCGCCCGACGATGGCGATCTTGATCCCGGTCGCCAGCTCTTCCTGCTCCGGCGCCTCTGCCGCAGGCAGATCCGCGACCACACGCTCCAGCAGCGTGCGCACGCCCCGGCCGTGGGTGGCGGTGATCGGAAACAGGTCGCCGATACCCAGCTCGTAAAAGGGTGCCAGGGCGATATCGGGATTGACGCCATCCACTTTGTTGGCCACCAGCAGGGTGGTTTTGGAGCCAGTGCGCAGACGCCGGGCGATGATTTCATCCGCCGGCGTCAACCCAGCGCGACAATCCACCAGAAACAGCACCAGGTCCGCCTCTTCAATGGCCTGCAGGGATTGCTCCGCCATGGCCGCATCTATGCCTTCCTCATCGCCACTGATGCCGCCGGTGTCCACGAGGATCACCTTGCGGCCGTCGATTTCCGCTTCACCGTACTTGCGGTCGCGGGTGAGGCCGGCATAGTTGGCCACCAGCGCATCGCGACTCTTGGTGAGCCGGTTGAACAGGGTGGATTTGCCCACATTGGGGCGTCCGACCAGGGCTATTACAGGCAACATGGAATTGTTTGGTACTCTCGATGGCCGACTTGGGCCGCCACTTTCTCTATCGCGGCGGAGAACCCGGACCCGCGGCTAAAACGCCAACGCCCGCGGGGTGCGGGCGCTGAAACCGGTGGGCGCGGATACTGCAAAAATCCGCCGCCCGTTACTGGGTATTACTGGATGCGCTCCAGGCGCAAGGCAGCCAGCTCACCGCCGTCGGACAGGGCAAACAACAGGTCCCCATCCACCAGCATGGGAATGCGTATCCGGTCCCCGTCTATGCGCTCCCGACCGATAATGGCCCCGGTGGCCGGATCCAGCACATGCAGGTATCCCTCCAGGTCGCCCACCACCACGCTGTTGGCAAAATAGGCCGGGCCGCTCAATTCGCGGCGCAACAGGTCGCCGTTGTTCCACTGGATCTGTCCGGAACCCACGTCGTAGGCGTAGACGCTACCGCCGGCATCGCTCAAGTATACATTGCCTCCCCCTACCGCGACGCTGTGATAAGTGGAGGCATCCCGCGCCCACAGGCCGCGACCCTCGTCGCGGGACAGTGCCGCTACACGGCCCTGGTAACTGGCGGCAAATACCAGATCACCGCGCACCACTGGCGCGCCGTCAATATCCACCACCCGCTCCAACTCCGCCGCTCCCTGTGGAATCGCCACACGCTGTTCCCAGCGCGCTATGCCGTCCGCGGCATCCAGTGCGATTACTTTGCCATTGTCCAGACCCGCAAATACGATACCGGCGGAAATCACCGGTGCCGCAGTGCCGCGCAGCGTCAATACCGGCAATACCGTGCTGTGGCTCCAGCGCTCACTGCCGCTGTCACCGTCGAGACCGATCAGTTTGCCATCCACGGTCTGCACCACCACTACACCGGCACCGACCGCCGGGGTGGACACCACTTCGGCGGAAACCTGGTGGGACCAGCGCTCGGACCCGTCGTCCAGGTTCAGCGCAATGACCCGTCCGCGGTAGTCCGACACCACCGCCAGCCCCTGGCCGACACCAACCCCGCCGCTGATGGGCACATCCAGTTCGGTTCTCCAGCGGCGCTTGCCGCTGTTGCGATCCAGGGCGGTGACATCGCCGTCGCTACTGGTGGCGACAATCATGCCGCTGCCGATGCCCGGCGTCAGCATTGCGTAGAGTGTGCTGTCGATATCACCGATATTGGCGGACCAGACTTCCCGCAGCTGGACACTCGCGGAGATATCAACCAGTTCCACCGGGTCCGTGTCTTCCTTTTCCTCGTTCGACGCACAGGCGGCCACTACCAAGGCCATCGCCAAAGCGACGGCGCCATAGATGGCGCGGGTTAGGGATTTCATTGCTCGTCACTCTCCTGCTGCGGCTGACCCGCCTCCTCTTCAGAAGCCTCTGCAGGCTCAAGGTTCCCAGCTGGGGATTCCTCTGCGGCGTCCTCCGGCGCAGCGGCGATACTGTCCGCCTTTAGGCGCAACAGCTGGGCGCTGGCGGCCTGCTCCGGCAGCAGCTCGTCGATCGCCTGCTCATAGGCCAGCCTGGCCGCCTCTTCATCGCCCTGTTGCAACAGAATATCACCGCGGGTTTCCGCATAGAGTGCGGCAAAGGCATCGGGGATATCGCCACCCAGCATTGCCAGTGCCTCATCGGGCTGACCCCGTGCGGACACAACCGCGGCCAGGCGGCGGGTCGCGAGTAATTTCAGGGTATCCTCTCCAGTGTTGGCCAGTACCCACTGCAACTGCTCCGTCGCAGCCTCCAGGTCATTGTCAGCCGCCGCCAGGGCCGCGACACGCAGGGCTGCCTGACTGGCGTAAATGCGGCTGCCGTACTCGTCCTTCAGCTGTTGCGCGAGACTCCTGGCTGTTGTCATCTGCTTGTCGTCCGGCTGACCCTCGTTGGCAGTCACCGCCGCCACAAAGCTCTGGTATAAATTGGAGGCGCCTTCCGCCGAGCTGCGCTCGGAGTTCTGCCACCACTGGTAGCCGAAATAACCGGCCAGCGCCAGCGTTATGCCGGTCACAATGCCTCTGCCGTTTTCCGCCCACCAGCGCTTCAGCGTTTCTATTTGTTCTTCTTCGGTAAGATGGTCAGCCATTGGGTAAATCGCCCTTCCGGTAATTGTAAATTCATGCAAATGAGGCGGCCGCAGCCGCTCATACTTATCGGCAGTGTCTGGCGGCCCGCTAACTCTGTAGCAGTGCCGGCAGTTCCGCCAGTGCCAGCGTCTGCTGCGGTTCGCCGGAGCGTAAGTCCTTCACCGTCACCCGCCCCGTCGCAGCCTCGTCCTGGCCGATAATCAGTGCATAGTCAGCACCGCTTTTGTCGGCCTTCTTCATCTGGCTTTTCAGGCTGCCGCCACCGCAATGGGTCTGCAGACGCAGCCACGGCAGCTCATCGCGCAGCTTTTCCGCCGCCGCCAGGGCGGCTGATTGTACCTCACCTGCGACCACAAGGTAGGCGTCTACCTGCTGGTGAAGGGATTCGGGCAGCGCCTGCAGGGTTTCCAGCATCAGCACCAGACGCTCGACACCCAGGCCAAAGCCCACTGCAGCAACCGGTTTGCCGCCCATCTGCTCCACCAGGCCATCGTAGCGGCCGCCGGCGCAGACAGTGCCCTGCGCGCCCAGGCAGTTTGTGACCCACTCGAATACCGTCTTGCCGTAGTAGTCGAGACCACGCACCAGGCGCGGGTTGATCTCATACTCGACGCCGGCGGCGTCCAGCAACCGGCGCAGATCGGCAAAATGCGCCGCAGATTCCCGGTCGAGAAAATCCAGTAGACAGGGGGCAGCTTGCAGCAGTTCCTGGGTCCGGTCATTTTTGCTGTCGAGGATTCGCAGTGGATTGCGCTCCAGCCGCCGCTGGCTGTCCTCGTCCAGCTGCTCCCGACGCTCGCTGAGGTAGTCTACCAACGCTGCGCGATAGGCTGCGCGACTGGCGCTGTCGCCGAGTGAATTGATCTGTAGCCTGAGGTTGTCAGCAATGCCCAGTTGGCGCCACAGGCGCGCGGTCATGACCAGAATTTCGGCATCGATATCCGGGCCCGCAATGCCGAAGACTTCAACGCCAAACTGGTGGAACTGGCGCAAGCGGCCCTTCTGGGGGCGCTCGTAGCGAAACATGGGGCCAAAGTACCAGAGTCGCTGGGGTTGATTCAGCAGATTGTTCTGGATCGCCGCACGCACTGTGCCGGCAGTACCCTCCGGGCGCAGAGTGACACTGTCGCCGCTCTTGTCATCGAAGGTGTACATTTCCTTTTCAACGATATCCGTCGCCTCTCCCACCGCGCGACTGAACAGCTGCGTGGCCTCCAGATAAGGGGTGCGGATTTCGCTGTAGCCGTAGCGGCCAAAGAGTTCACTGAGGGTGGTTTCCACATACTGCCACACCGGTGACTGGTCTGGCAGCAGGTCGTTCATGCCGCGGATTGCGCGAAGCTGTTTCAACGGTGTTTCCCAATTCTTATGTTGCAATAAATCCGGTTGCCGGGGCCAAACGATTAACCCGGCAACCTTGATTACCGGGTTAGTGAGTACCATGCCACCGGCGCCTGGCCAATGGTCGGTGTCTTCAGGCCTTGGCGATAATGTCCGCTTCCCGCTCGGCCTTGGCCGCGGCTTTTTCGCGGATCAGGCGCTCCAGATCGTCCACCAGGTCATCGTTGTTAAATTTCCGGCTGGGCTGGCCGTCGACGTAGACAGCGTGACTGGGGGCGCCGCCGGCCAAACCGATATCGGCCTCTCTGGCTTCGCCGGGACCGTTGACGATGCAGCCGATCACCGCCACGTCCAGGGGCGCGGTTATGTCCTCCAGTCGCGTCTCCAACTGGTTGACCGTTTGCACCACATCAAAATTCTGGCGCGAACAACTGGGGCAGGCGATGAAGTTGATACCCCTGGTGCGCAGGCGCAGACTCTTCAGCAAGTCCCAGCCCACCTTGACTTCCTCCACCGGATCCGCCGCCAGCGACACCCGCAGGGTATCCCCGATGCCGTCCAGCAACAGTGCCCCCAGGCCGATTGCCGACTTGACGGTGCCGGAGCGCAGACCGCCCGCCTCGGTGATACCCAGGTGCAACGGCTGTTCTATCTGCTGGGCCAAAGCCCGGTAGGCAGCCGTGGCCATAAAGATATCCGAAGCCTTGACGCTGACTTTGAAATTGTGGAAATCCAGGCTGTTGAGAATCTCCACATGCCGCAGGGCTGACTCCACCAGCGCATCCGGGGTGGGTTCACGGTATTTTTTCTGCAGATCCTTTTCCAGCGACCCGGCATTGACGCCGATCCTAATCGGGATATTCAGGTCCCGGGCCTTGTCCACCACAGCGCGGATCCGCCTCTCGCGGCCGATATTGCCGGGGTTGATGCGCAGACAGTCGACCCCCAGGTCGGCCACCCGCAGGGCGATACGGTAATCGAAGTGGATATCCGCCACCAGCGGTACTTCCACCTGCCGCTTGATTGCACCAAAGGCCTCAGCGGCATCCATGGTCGGCACGGATACACGCACTATATCCGCTCCCGCCTGTTCCAGGCGCTGAATCTGTCCCACAGTGGCAGCCACATCACAGGTATCTGTGTTGGTCATGCTCTGCACCGATATGGGGGCGCCGCCGCCAACGGGCACCTTGCCCACCATTATCTGGCTCGACACGCGGCGGACAATAGGTGACTCAAATTGCATAGGCTTTTCACCCGGCGGTTTACGGACTGGATTTTTGCGGGGGGAATTATAGGGCCTGTCGGCATGAAATTCGATGGCCGCCGCCACCGGTGGCAGCGGCTGGCGGCCTGGGCCCAGGCGACAGGGGACCAGCTACTCCCCTACAGTCAGCCGGCGGGTACGACGGCCGCCGATGGGGTCACTGGCAATCAGCTCACCGAGATAGCGCACCTCGGTGGCGGCGGCATTGCCCAGCATCAGTTGGAACGGCGGCGTGCCCTGGAGGCTCAAGCGGGAACCGGCGGCCTGCAACTTGGCCAGCAGCACGGCACCGGTGGCGTCCCTGACCTCTATCCACGCCTCTTCGGCAAATCTCAACTGCAGGGGTCCGACCTCCCCCGATTCCGCCCCGGCAGGCGGAGCTAACCGCGCCTCTGTGGACGCCGGCGCCGGCAAGTCTTCGGCGGACGTGGATGTCACCGGCAAAACGGCACTCTCCGGCTCGTCCGGCAGCGGCGGCTGCGCCTGCCCGCCGGGCACAGTCCCAGTATCCGGCTCCGCCAAGGGTCTGTCTGTTGATGCCACAACCGCTGTAGAGGCTTCAGGGCTGTCGCGTTGGGGGAGAGTCGCCGATGGGCCGGGTTCCGCCGGCGCGGCGCCGAACTCCCCCTGCAGGTCGCTGACGGCCTCCACAGCGTAACCGGCATCCGGTGCCATATCGCGGCCGTAAAACCAGTAAATGGCACCCGCTACCAATAGCAGCGGCAACCAGGTTAGGTGGCTCTTGCGCGTCTCCACCACCGGCCCGCGCCGCACGTGCTCGACGATTGCACGACTCTGCTGCTCGGCGGCGCTATAACCGGAGTAGGCCTGCAAGACCGGCCCGGGATCGATACCTAGCTCCTTGGAGGCATTGCGGATATAGCCGCGCACATAGATGGGCGCGGGCAACAGCTCATACTCATCCCGCTCTAGCCACTCCAGTTTGTCACAGGTCATGCACAGGCGGCGGGCCAGCTCCGGCAGGCTTATCCCCGCCTGCTCGCGCGCGCGGCGCAACTGGCTGCCGGGGGAATTGTCCAGCGTGGGTGTGGTGCCGCTGGCGGCCTGACTTTGCTCTGTATCTGCAATCTTATCCGTCATTGGCGGTCATCTTCTGGTATTCCAGCGCCTCCGCAGAATAGGGATAGAGGTTTTTCAACGCCAGCGCGTAACTCCGCTCTTTGTCCCTGTTGCCGAAGATTTTTTCGATACGCACGCCCAACCACAGAGACTGGGGCACCTGGCGATGGTGGGCACTGTAGCGGTCCAGAAACTTCTTGGCCTCGGGGTAGTTGCCGCTGTCAAACCTGAGTTCTGCCAGTTCCAGCAGCGCCTGGGGCAGATCCGGATCCAGTCCCAGCGCGCGGGAAAACGCCGATTCGGCCGCCACCACATCGCCGAGGCTCAGCGACGCGCGACCGAGATTGGTCAGTGCGTAGGAGCGCCGGTTGTAGGTGAGATCCTCAGAGGCTATCTGAAACTGCTCGCGGGCTTCGCGAAAGCGCCCCTGCTGATAGAGAAACACCCCGTAGTTGGTCCGCGCCATGGAAAAGTGCGAGTCGTAGCGCAGGGCTTTCTTGAAATGGGACTCGGCCACCGCCAGTTCGCCGTCGGCCTGATACAGCAGCGCCAGGCCGTGGTGCGCCTGGGGATTGCGTTTGCCCAACTCCAGGGCCTTGTTGAAATGATAGCGGGCGACTTCACGGTTATCGCCACTTTGCAAATAGCGCAAACCCAACTGCACATGGGTTTTCAGGGCCTTGTCCAGGTCCACTTCGCGCTCCGGCAACCCGGTGGTCACACAGCCACCCAGGTAGGCACTGAGCAATACTAATATCAGGGCGGGGGGACAGATCTTGGCTAACACTGCTGCATCACCTTAATTATTAATCCGGCGACCAAACAGCCTGTCCCTGTTCTGTTTGATTGGTGTTGTTGTATAGCGGCACAGCATGCCCGCATTTTCGGCATTCGCGGTGGCGACACTAGGGCCTGTTCACACTAACTGAGATAGCCCTGCTGCTTCAGGTTTTGTGGCCTGCAAGGCAGGTATTGCGCAGTGTGGTGGGTCCACATAAGCAATTTCTAACACCGCAGGGCGCGAAACCAGGGGCAGCCCTTCGGGTTGTACCGGAAAAGGCGCCACTCTTCGTTGCTCGTCGCTCATTTGGAACAACCAAACCGCGCTCCTCTTGCCTCGATTGGCACCTTTTCTGTCACAACAGGGCCAACTCCGTTAGTGTGAACAGGCCCTAGCACTACACTGACGCTACGGCCTCTGCCGGGTGCAGAGACCGCCTCCCTCCGGTATTGCCCCAGTCCTAGCCCAGGATACGGACCGGTTGCTCAGTGTTGCGGTAGCGCTCTGAGCGGCGCGTGCGGTCGTTCACATTGCCGGCCAACTGGCCACAGGCCGCCGCTATATCGTCACCGCGGGTGGTGCGCACAGTTACGGTATAACCTTTGTCCAGCAAAATCTGTTGAAAGCGTCGCAAAGCGTTGTTCCCGACCCGCTGGTAGTCGGACAGCTCGAATGGATTGAAGGGTATCAGATTTATCTTGACGGGCACATCTCGCAACAGCTCCGCCAGCTGCTGGGCGTGCTCGGGGCGGTCGTTGACCTCCCGCATCAGCGTGTATTCGATGGTCATTTTGCGATGGGTGTCGGGCATGCGCTCAATGTAGCGCTTGGCACTGTCCAACAGCATGGCTATGGGATATCTGCGATTGATGGGCACCAGTTGATCGCGCAGTGCATCGTTGGGCGCGTGCAGGGAGATGGCCAGACTCACATCGGTGACATCCGCCAGTTTATCCAGCGCCGGTACCACCCCGGAGGTACTCAGGGTCACACGACGCTTGGAAATCCCGTAGGCATTGTCCTCCATCATCAGGTTCATGGCGTCGACCACATTGTCGAAATTGAGCAGTGGCTCACCCATGCCCATCATCACCACATTGGTCACCTTGCGCGGCCCGCCGGGCTGCAACTGACCGAAGGATTTGCAGGCAATCCACACCTGACCGATGATCTCCGCCGCACTCAGGTCGCGGTTGAAACCCTGCTTGCCGGTGGCGCAGAAACTGCAGTCCAGCGCACAGCCCACCTGCGAGGAAACGCACAGGGTGCCGCGGTCACCATCGGGGATATAGACGGTCTCCACCGCATTGCCACCCTCAACCCCGATCAACCACTTGCGCGTGCCATCGGCAGAATCCCACTGCCCCAATACTTCGGGCGCGCGAATTTCGGCCACCTGGGCCAGCCTGTGACGCAAGGCCTTGCTGACATTGGTCATCTCGGCAAAGTCGTCGACGCCACTCTGATGCATCCACTTCAGCAGCTGTACAGCGCGGAAGCGCTTTTCCCCCAGGGACACGCAAAATTCTGCCAGCTTATCCAGCGACAGGCCCAGCAAATTGGTTCTTTCCGCTTGTGCTTCGTTCATGCAGTCACCTCGGGGGCGAATCGCACCGGCTCAGACAAGCCGGTGCTCAGGCGCCTCTAGCCGCGCGGGCAAACCTCATCGGCGGCGAAAAAATAGCTCACCTCCCGCGCCGCCGACTCGGCGGAATCGGAGCCGTGCACTGCGTTGGCGTCAATGCTCTGGGCAAAGTCGGCGCGGATGGTGCCCGGCGCAGCTTCTTTGGGGTTGGTCGCGCCCATCAGGTCGCGGTTTGCCGCAATCGCATTCTCACCTTCCAGAACCTGGACCACCACCGGTCCGGAAGTCATAAAGTCCACCAGATCCCCGAAAAAGGGGCGCTCCTTGTGCTCAGCGTAAAAGCCCTCAGCCTTCTCCCGCGACAGATGCAGCATTTTCATGGCGACGATTCGCAGGCCCGCCTTTTCAAAGCGGCTTTCAATCTCACCAATTACGTTCTTGGCGACCGCATCGGGCTTGATGATGGAAAGAGTGCGTTGCAGGGCCATGTTGATCTCCGATTAATAGGTTGCAAGTACAAAAAGAGCAACCGCAGTTGCTCTCGTTGGAATTCTGTGTGCGCATTGAACCGTCCGGTTTGGTACCGGGGACAGTCCGCCGCCAGTTACGGACGGCGGATTATACGCCCTAGTGCACGAAGTTTGTACTATTGCCCCGCGGGGGCCGGTGAAACAATGGGGCCGTCACTTGAGCGCCGGGGGTGCGCACTGCCCCCCCCAGATTAACGGCACAAGGCGGAAGAGCAGCTTACTCGGCCTCCTCGATCCAGGCCGCCTGGATCGCTTCGAGGATCTTCTCACCACAGCGGTCGGGGTCATCATCGAATCCGGGCAGGGCCATGACCCAGGCGCGCAGGTCAACGAAATTGACCGCCAGCGGATCTGTGTCCGGACGGGTCTCCACCAGCTCTATGGCGATTTCGTTGATATCTGTCCATTTCATCGTGAACTCCTCGGCAGTTCCGGCAGCCTGTCACTCAATGTTTTTCCGACACCTGGTTGATCGTGTACTTGGGAATCTCCACCACCAGGTCCTCTCCTTCCACTATGGCCTGGCAGGAAAGACGCGAATCCGGCTCCAATCCCCAGGCTTTGTCCAGCAGATCCTCCTCCAACTCGTCCGGCTCTTCCATGGAATCGAATCCCTCGCGCACTATCACATGGCAGGTGGTGCAGGCACAGGACTTCTCACAGGCGTGCTCAATCTCTATCCCATTGGCCAGGGCGGCATCACAGATACTCACGCCACTGTCCACCTCGATCACCTTGCCCTCTGGGCAGATCTCCGCATGGGGCAAAAACACTATCTTCGGCATAGGCTTCCGACTCTCTCAGGTCACTCTGCGGAGGCGGGCTCCGCACCACTTATTGGTCAAATTCATCCAGCGTATGGCCCCGCATGGCGCGCTTGATCGATGTGTCCATACGCCGCGCCGCGAAGACTTCAGACACCTGATTCAGCGCCTCAATGCGTCGGCGGATCTCCTCCGCATCGCTGCCCCGGTGAGCCAGCCGCAGGGCTTCCATATCCCGCTCGAGGCGCCCTATCTCCTCCTCCTGAAGCAGTTCGGCGCCGTTTTCCCGCAGCGCCGCCAGCAGGGCCTCCAGGGCCCGCTCCGCCTCCACTCGCGCCTCGCGCAGGGCCCGCTCCGCCACATCCTCCTGGGCATGCCGGTAGGAGTCCCGCAACATGCGGGAAATGTCGGCGTCCTGCAGACCATAGGACGGCTTGACCGCAATATCGGCGCTGACCCCACTGCTCTTTTCCACAGCGGTGACGGACAGGAGACCGTCGGCGTCCACCTGGTAGGTCACGCGGACATGGGCCGCACCGGCTACCATGGGCGGAATTCCCCGCAACTCGAACCGCGCCAGTGAACGGCAGTCCTCCACCAGTTCGCGCTCGCCCTGCACCACATGAATGGACATGGCGGTCTGGCCGTCCCTGAAGGTGGTGAATTCCTGCGCTTTGGCCACCGGGATAGTGGTATTGCGGGGGATCAGCTTTTCCGTCAGGCCACCCATGGTCTCTATGCCCAGGGCCAGCGGGATAACATCCAGCAGCAACAGATCGTCGTTGGATTTATTGCCCACCAGCACATCCGCCTGCAGTGCGGCGCCGATGGCCACAACCCGGTCCGGGTCAATATCCAGGTGTGGGGCGCGGCCAAAGAACTCCTCCACCCGCTCGCGTACTCTCACAGTACGGGTGGACCCTCCCACCAGCACCACCTCCTGTACTGCACCGGGCCCGATCCCGGCATCGCGGAGCGCGCGCTTGCAGGCGCGCAGTGTCCGGTCGATCATGGGGTCCAGCATTGCCGCCAGTTCACTGCGGTTCAGGACACCGCGCCACTGGCCATAGTCGATCTCCACCTGCTCGCGCTGGGCCAGTGCCTCTTTGGCGGCACAGGCACAGTCCAGCAGGGCCCGCTGGGCGAGAGCGTCGCAATCCGTTTCCAGACCGGCCTGCCCGGCAATCCAGTCGGCGATGGTGCGGTCAAAATCATCCCCCCCAAGGGCGGTGTCACCACCGGTGGCCAACACCTCGAAAATGCCGCGGGAAAGGCGCAAGACGGAGATGTCAAAAGTGCCGCCGCCCAGGTCGTACACCGCGATCACCCCTTCCTGCCCTTTGTCCAGACCGTAGGCAACCGCGGCGGCGGTGGGCTCGTTCAGCAGGCGCAGCACATGCAACCCCGCCAGCTGCGCCGCATCCTTGGTGGCCTGGCGCTGGGCGTCATCAAAATAGGCCGGGACAGTGATCACAGCACCATCCAGGGCACCACCCAGCGCCTCGCAGCCGCGGGCTGCCAGCACACGCAGAATTTCTGCGGAAACCTGCACCGGGTTGACGGTGCCGGCGGCGGTCTCGATCGCCACCATACCGCCCTCTGTGTCAGCCAATTGATAGGGTGACCGGTCGCCGAGGCTCTGCAGGTCCTCCCGGCCACGCCCCATCAATCGCTTGACCGACAGCAGGGTGTTGCGGGGGTCGCTGGCCGCGCCCCGGCGCGCCGACGCGCCCACTGTGGTGGTGCCGTCGCCGGCGTAGTGCACTGCGGACGGCAGAATGACACTGCCATCGGTGGCCGCAATGGCCTCGGCATCGCCATTGCGCACTGTCGCCACCAGCGAATTGGTGGTGCCCAGGTCAATGCCGACCGCGCGCTTGTGCTGGTGGGGTTCCGGGGTCTGGCCGGGCTCGGAAATCTGCAGTAGTGCCATCGTCAATCCAGTAAATCCTCTTCCAACTCCTCCACCTGCCGCTGCAGCTTGGCGAGAAACTGCAATCGCAGCAGGGACTCCCTCGCCGCCGGCAAGTCGCCGTCGCTGTATCCCCGTGCAAAGCATTCCTCATCGGCTGCGCGCAGTGTTTGCACCTCTTGCTCCAGTGCCCGCAGCGCAGCTGCGGGGTCCGGTGCCGCAGCTATCTCTTCGAGCCGCTCCCGCAGCGCCATTTGCTGCATCAGGAAAGCGGCATCTGAGGTGGTCTGATCGGGCCCCATCTCCACCCCTGCCAGTTGCAGCAGATAGGCGGCGCGCGCTACGGGATCGCGCAATGTGTTGTGGGCCTCGTTGATCCGCGCCGCATATTGCATGGCCAGCATTTGTTCCCGGTCCGAGTGCGCCGCATACTTGTCCGGATGGAATTGTCGCTGAAGCTCCCGGTAACGTGCAGCGAGCCTTGAGCAGTCCACCGCAAAGCCCGGCCGCAGACCAAATATCTCGAAAAAATTCTGTTGAAGGCCCATCAGTCCACCCATCCAAGTGCTGGTCAAAACCCCGCCCCAGACGACTTTTACCGCGTCGGTGCACCGTACAAAAAAGGCCGGCATGCTCCCTCGCACCCGGCCCGGCAACCTGGAACATCGAGTTTCACACGTGGAAACTCTCGCCGCATCCGCACTCATTTTTCACGTTTGGATTGGAGAAGGTAAACCCCTCGTTCAAACCCTCTTTGACAAAATCCAGCTCGGTGCCGTCGATATAAGCGAGGCTTTTGGGGTCCACAATCAGCTGCACCCCCTCCTGCTCAAAGATCACATCTTCGCTGTTGGTCTCGTCCACAAATTCGAGCACATAGGCGAGCCCGGAGCACCCGGCGGTTTTTACCCCGACGCGAATTCCGATACCTCTGCCGCGTTTGCTGAGCTGGCGCTGGATATGCACCCGCGCCGCCTCCGTCATAGTCACTGCCATGGTGCGCCTTGCTTAACCGGCTTCGGACTGCTTTGTCTTGGTGTCGCGCTTTTCGCGCACATCCCGCACCGCCGCCTTGATCGCATCCTCTGCCAGTACCGAGCAGTGAATTTTCACCGGCGGCAACGCCAGCTCCTCGGCAATGGCCGTGTTCTTGATCTGCTCGGCCTCGTCGATACTCTTGCCTTTTACCCACTCGGTGAGCAGTGAGCTGGAGGCGATCGCGGAACCACAACCGTATGTCTTGAACTTGGCATCCTCGATAATGCCGTCTTCGCTTACCTGAATCTGCAGCCGCATGACGTCCCCGCAGGCGGGGGCACCCACCATACCGGTACCCACATTGTCCGCTTGGTCATCCAGGCGGCCGACGTTGCGCGGATGCTCATAGTGATCGATTACTTTATCGCTGTATGCCATGGCTTTTCTCCAAAATCTCTACGCGTTTAGTGCGCCGCCCATTCAATGGTACTCAGATCGACACCATCTTTGTACATATCCCAAAGCGGCGACAGCTCGCGCAGTTTCTCCACTGCCTTGCGCACTTCCGCAGCCGCGGTATCCACATCCTGCTCACTGGTAAAACGTCCGAAACTGAAGCGCAGTGAACTGTGGGCCAATTCATCATCGACACCCAGAGCCCGCAGGACGTAACTGGGCTCCAGACTGGCAGAAGTACAGGCGGAACCCGAGGAGACGGCCAGATCCTTCAGGGACATGATCAGACTTTCGCCTTCCACGAAGGCGAAACTCACATTCAGGTTGCCGGCTACGCGCTGCTGCAGGGAACCGTTTACATGCACCTCTTCCATATCCTTGATCTGATCCCAGAAGCGGCCACGCAGGCGCAGCAAACGCTCACGCTCTTGCACCATCTCCTCTTTGGCGATGCGGAATGCCTTGCCCATACCGACAATCTGGTGCGTGGGCAGGGTACCTGAACGCATCCCCCGCTCGTGCCCCCCACCGTGCATCTGCGCTTCGAGACGCACCCGCGGCTTGCGGCGCACATAGAGGGCACCGATACCTTTGGGGCCGTATATCTTGTGCGCGGAAAATGACATCAGGTCCACTGGCATTGTAGCCAGATCAATCGGCACCTTACCGGCACTCTGGGCCGCATCCACATGAAACACGACCTTGCGCGCCCGGCAGATTTCTCCGATTGCGGCTATGTCGTTGATGACCCCGATTTCGTTGTTGACGTGCATCAGGCTCACCAGAATGGTGTCTTCGCGCAGCGCCGCCTCCACCTGCTCCGGGTGGACTATGCCGTCGGCGCGCGGGCTCAGGTAATCGACTTCGAACCCCTCCCGCTCCAGTTGCCGACAGGTGTCCAGCACCGCCTTGTGCTCGACCTTGGAGGTAATGATGTGCTTGCCCCTGCCCTGGTAAAAATGGGCGGCCCCCTTGATCGCCAGATTGTCCGCCTCGGTGGCGCCGCTGGTCCATACGATCTCGCGGGGGTCGGCGTTGATCAGCTCGGCCACATGGCGGCGCGCGTCCTCTACCGCCTCTTCGGCTTTCCAGCCATAAATATGCGAGCGGGAAGCGGGGTTGCCGAAGTTACCTTCCATAGTGAGCTGTTGCGCCATCTTTTGGGCGACCCGGGGGTCCACGGGACAGGTGGAGGAATAATCCAGATAGATGGGAAGCTTCATAGATATCTCTCTCCGCGCACTTTAGCGGCGGTTTCAATGTGCTCTCGATTGCAAACTTTCAACGCGGGGCCGGCGCGCAACTTACTGCAGACTGCCAATCACCGCCACCCTCTCTTCCGGCGTCTCATCGCGCTTGTCCTGCCGGCGCGCAACTTCCTGCACGTCGGAGCGGGCCACCAGGTCCGCGAGGCTGATACCACTGAGGAAACTGTGGATCTGCTCGCTCAGATCAAACCAGAGATAGTGCGTCAGGCACTGCTCTCCCGCGGCACAGTCATTGTTACCACGGCAGTTGGTGGCATCCACGGACTCGTTGACTGCATCGACAATCTGCGCCACAAAAACCTCTTTGGCATCCCTTGCGAGCCGGTAACCGCCACCGGGACCACGCACGCTGGACACCAGCCCGGATTGGCGCAGGCGGGAAAACAACTGTTCCAGATAAGACAGGGAAATACCCTGGCGCTTGGAAATATCCGCCAGGCTGATAGGCCCCCGATCCATGTGCAGCGCCAGGTCCAGCATCGCCGTGACCGCGTAGCGGCCTTTGGTTGTCAAACGCATTCGCACTCCCAACTGATTGACGGCCCCTTTGAATTGGATGCGAGTATGGAATAACCCACTACCGCAGTCAAGTATATAACCGGGCAAATCAGTCAAGTATTGACTGCAGTGTTTCCGCGACTGGTGGCGGCCTATCCGTCGACAGCATCCCCCCCGGGCCTGCCCCGCCCGCCGCTGCGATGGATATGGTTCTGGATGGCCGTCAGCATCCCGCGCAGTATGCCCAGCTCCATATCGTCGGGACGCACGCGACTGAACAGTCGACGCAAGCGGGCCATTGTCTGGCGTGGATTGTCCGGATCGATAAAACCCAGTTCCGTCAAAGCCCGCTGCAAATGGTCGAAATAGAGCTCCATGTCGCTGGATTTGGCCGGCGGCCTGTCCCATTCCGCGTAGCTGGGCTGACCACCCTGCTCTTTCTCCAGCGCGGCCATGCGCACCTCGTAGGCCAGCACCTGTACCGCCGCGGCGAGATTCAGGGAGCTGTAATCCGGATTCGAAGGAATATGCACGTGGAAATTACACAGCTGCAGTTCCTCATTGGTGAGCCCCCGGTCCTCGCGGCCGAACACCACTGCCACCGGGTGCACCACCGCCTCCGCCACCGCCCGGGCGCCGCATTCCCGCGGCGTCAGCATAGGCCAGGGGATACGTCGCTCGCGCGCGCTGGTGGCCACCACCAGGCCACAGTCGGCCACCGCCTCCTCCAGTGTCTCCACAACCACCGCGGTATCCAGAAGATCCGCGGCACCGGCGGCGCGCCAGATCGCATTCGCGGCGGGAAACTCCCGCGGCGCAACCAGATACAGCTGCTTCAGGCCCATATTCTTGAGCGCGCGGGCGGCGCCACCTATGTTGCCGGGGTGAGCGCTGTTGACCAACACGAAGCGAATACTATCGGGAGCGGACTTAACCATAAGGCGTGGACGGGGTACAGAGACCAATTAATGGGGTTTGCGGGCGCGCGAGTGTAGCAAATATACACGAGAATCCCTACAATCCACGCACCCCGGCTGGCCCGGGGCCGGAGGCCACCCCTGGCAATCTCCCGCTTTTTAACCCCATCAACCACTGAGTGCGGAAGAGTTATGGAACCCATGCTGAATATCGCCCTGCGCGCGGCACGCAAAGCCGGAGAATTGATTGAACGGGCCTGGGAGCGCAGCGACCTGACCCAGTTGGAGGAGAAGGGTCGCAACGATTTCGTCACCGATGTGGACCGGGCCAGTGAGCGGGAGATTATCTACCACCTGCGTAAGGCCTACCCCAAACACAGCATACGCGCGGAGGAAAGCGGCCTGCACGAGGGCGCCGAACCCGAATACGAGTGGATCATTGATCCCCTGGACGGGACCACCAACTTTATCCACGGCGTGCCGCAATTCTGCGTATCTATCGCCTGCCGCTACCGCGGCAGAATCGAACACGCGGTCGTGCTCGACCCGATAAAGCGCGAGGAATTCACCGCCAGCCGCGGTCGGGGGGCGGCACTGAATGGCCGCCGTATCCGCGTTTCCGGCCGCCAGGGTTTGCGCGGTGGTCTGATCGGCACCGGAATTCCGTTTAGCGGCCCGGCGCTGGAAAACGTCGACCCCTATTTGACCGCCCTGAAGGAAATTGCCCGGCAGACCGCCGGCATCCGCAGGCCCGGTGCAGCGGCACTGGATCTGGCCTATGTGGCGGCCGGACGCTTCGACGGTTTTTGGGAGATGCACCTGAACACCTGGGATATCGCCGCCGGCGCGCTGCTGGTGAAAGAAGCGGGCGGACTGATCAGTGATTTCCACGGTGGTGAGAGTTACCTGGACTCGGGCCACCTGGTGTGCGGTACGCCCAGGGTATTCAAGCCGCTGCTGCAGATCGTCGGCAAACACCTGAACGGGGTTCGCTAACCGGGCGAGTTGCCGGACCAGTGAAACCCGTAAAATTGATAACCGTCCACCGCTCCGGACCTCCGCAGCCCATTGGAGACCTCGCGGTGGACCTTGCGGTGCTGGCCCAAATCAACATTCCCCGGAGGCGATACTGGTCTCCAGCACTTTGCACAGCTGCGCCAGGGGAAAGTTCTGGGGCAGCCAGGCGAAACAGTCCCCACCTGAATAGTCCCCGACGGCGACGCAACGAATATCGGTTGTGGCCGGATCATTGCTGAGAATGCGCGCTATCTCCTGCGCCGACAGTCCCGGCATCGCCATGTCCAACAGCACCACATCGGGCCGGCGGGTGCGCGCCACAAATATTGCCTCCACGGCATCCCCGGCCACCAAATGCTGGACATGGGAAAAGCCCGCCAGCATTTTTTGCAAACGCTCGGTTTCCCGCGGGCGGTTCTCCACCTGCAGGATGCGACAGGAGGGCGGCACTTCCACCGGCGTCGGGGGCATTTTGATTGTTTCCGCCGGAGCGCCGATCAGTGGGAACTCTATCCAAAAAATGGAACCCTGGTCTTCGAGGCTTTCGAAGTCGATACGCCCACCCATGGCCTCAGTAAGGCGCTTGGCAATCGCCAGTCCGACGCCAGTGCCCTCGATATGACCTTTCTCGGCCCCCAACCGGTTGAAAGGCTCAAATACCTCGCTGCGCTTATGCTTGGGGATACCGCGGCCGGTGTCCAGGATGCTCAGTCTCAACCAACCCTCCGCTTGGGGGACGAAGTTGATCACCACCCGGCCATTTTCGCGATTGTATTTCACCGCATTGCCGGCGAGATTCAGGACCACCTGCTTGAAGCGAACCGGATCGGCACAAATGTGGGCCCGCTCCCAACCGAGGGGCTCAAAAATCAGATTCACCCGGCGCGTTTCCGCCAGTGGTTCCAACAGCCGCATACAGTCGGCCACCAGGGGCACCGGCTGGATAGGCTCCATAGACGGCGCCAGGCGCTGACTGTCGATCCGCGCCAACTCCATAACGTCCCCCACCAGATGCAGCAGATGTTGGCCGGCGCGGCGGATTTCTGTCAGCCGCTGGCGCTGATCCGGGTTGAGGCTCTGGTCCTGCTCGACCACCTTGCTGTAGCCGAGAATCGCGTTGAGGGGCGTGCGCAGTTCGTGCCCCAGGCTGACCATCAGCTCAGAGGTATTTTTGCTCAATTCCCGCTGGCGCTGCAGGTCCCGTTCAGCGCGCTCCAGTGCCACACGCTTCGCCGTAACATCCTGCACTAGGCCCACCACACGCTCTGGCCCCTCATCTCCATCCCCCTGCACCCGGCCCCGGCATCGCACCCAGACAATACTTCCGTCCCGGTGCCACATGCGGAACTCCAGGTCCAGCGGCGCTTTCTCCTGCAGGTGACTGAGCAACCCCTGTTCCACCAAGGGAAGATCGTCGGGCAATATACTGCGCTTCCATAGACCGGACTGGGAACAAGCATCCGTGGCCAGGTTGGCACTGTCATAACCCACTATGGCCCAGCCGCGGGCATCCAGCAGGATCTGGTCGGCGCTCAGATCCCACTCCCAGATTCCGTCGCCAACACCGGCGAGTGTCTGCAGCGCAGATTCCTGCGCCACAGCGGGGCCACGGCACTGGGACCAAACCGCGGTGAGATCGCTGAAACCACCCACTACATAGGCGCCGTCACTCCCGAGGCTGGTCCCCCAGATACGCAGCCAATGCTCGCCATTCCGCGGGTCACCGGCGCAAAACGATAAAGCCGCGACGTTCCCCCCCGCGCCCAGACGGCGGAAAAATGTCTGCAGTTTCTGGCGGTATTCGACCCCGACCCAGCGGGGAGGCGTTTCGCTCCACATACTCTCGATACCCGCCAGTCCCCTCTCCGCCAAACTGGACCACAGATGCCCACTGGTGTTGACCTGCCCGGTTTCGGGTATCCATTCCCAAACCCCACAATTGCCATCGTCCAACAGCCGGCACAGTCGATCCAGTTGTAGGGCGGGCGAATCAGGTGCCTCATTACCTGAAGCCAGCGCAAAGAGGTCGCGAGCTTGTGTTGGGGGAGCTTGTCTGGACACAGTGGAGGGTGCGCTTTTTTTGCTTTTTGTGCCTCCAAGTGAAGCACTATTCGCATTAAAACAAAAGTCCCAGTCAGCAGTAGAAGCCGCCATCAAGGCCACCAATAGACTTTCCGGTCAGTATTTGCAGGCGCTGGCGGCTCACTTGGGATTTGGCGCCAACTTATGGGCATTGAGCCGACGACTGAATAGGGTGGATATTTTCACAACTATACGCGGGTACTTTACCTGCAAATTTCGGTGCACAAACCCGACCAAATAGTCATGCCCATTTCAGCTCTGCCCAGGCATGGGAGCAGGTGGTACTCAAGTTCAAATTTCCGCAGCGCGGGGATGTGCTGGCTTCGGGGATGGGTTAGGATTCCGCCCAGGGGTCAACTGTCTCCACAAGCGAAATATTTCCGACCCGTCGTCCACGCACAACAGTGCTTTGAAATATCAGTGGCGCAACCGGAATACGGGACGACAGGTGTTACCAGAGTATTAAAAACAAGGTTACTGCATGAACGCTTTCACTGAGGCACCCCGCATCTGGGTCACAACCATTCTTTTTGCCGGCACCGCTCTGGCGGCGCTGATCCTGGTGCCCCTGTATGGCGTAATGGTGGGCTACCACTGGTATCAGTGGCTGGCTTTTGCGGTTTACGGGGCACTGTGCGGATTTAGCATTACCGCTGGCTACCATCGCCTCTGGTCACACCGCACCTATGATGCCCACTGGTCTCTGCGCCTGCTGTACGCCCTGTTTGGAGCCGCCGCACTGCAGAACAGCGTCCTGATCTGGAGCTCCGACCACCGCCGCCATCACCGCCACGTAGATGACGATGGTCTCGACCCCTACTCCGCCAGTCGCGGCTTCTGGTTCTCTCATATCGGCTGGATGTTGCGGCAATATCCCAGCGGTAAAGTGGATTTTGACAACGTCAAGGACCTGCAACGGGATAAGATTGTTATGTGGCAACACAATCACTATATCCCCATCACCCTGGTTATGAATGTGGGTCTCACACTGCTGTTGGGCTGGGCCACCGGTGATATTGTCGGCATGATGCTGCTGGCGGGTGTATTGCGCATTGTTGTGAACCATCACACCACTTTCTTTATCAATTCCCTGGCCCATATGTGGGGACGGCGCCCTTACACCGATGAAAACAGTGCGCGGGATAACGGTGTTCTGGCTTTTTTTACCTTTGGTGAGGGCTACCACAACTACCACCATATTTTTCAAACCGATTACCGCAACGGTGTGCGCTGGTATCAGTGGGACCCCACCAAGTGGCTGATCAAGACCGCCAGCTGGCTGGGACTGGCACGCAATCTTAAGACCATACCGGCGATGCGCGTCCAGCGCGCCATGCTGTCCATGCAGTTCAAGCGGGCGGAACGAAAACTGCAGCAATCGAACCATAAAGAGAGCTGGCGCGAGCTGTTGGAAAAAGAGGCTCAGCAGTTTTCAGCCGCACTGTCCGAGTGGAAACAGCTACAGTCCCGCCGCTACGAAAACGCCCGCGAACGCCTGCTGGCCAAGTGGGAAACTGCCGCGATTCGTACCCGGGTCAAAGAACTTGAATACAGCCTGAAAATGCAGCGCAAGCGCCTCAATATCATGATTGAGCAGTTCCACCTGTGTCCCTCAGCCCTGTCCGGAAGCTGACCCTTTAATCCGTGCCAGCAGGCGGGCCCGCTCTTGGCCCCGTGCTTTCTTGTCCCTCGATCATACTCCCGTGCGGCGGCCAATGCCGCCGGGGTTACTGGAGAAAGCGACACAGGCACTGCGCACAACCGCCGCAACTTTCACAGTGCCAGGCTCAAGTCCACATAGACGCTGCGTGGCTCGCCAATAAAGTAGCGCTCCCCACCCCCCAGGCGCGAAAAGTCTGCCCTTTCCGCGTAATCCACATTCGCCAGATTGCGCACCCGCACACCGACGGTTGCGCGCTCGGACAACTGTTGGCGCAAGCGCAAAGTGAGCAGCTCGTGACCATCGTAGCGGTACCGATTCTCAATATCGGTAAAATAGGCACCCGTATGATCCCAAGCCAACTCCGCCTGTGTCGACTGTGACGGCTCCCAACCCAGGCGGACGGCAAACAGCCGCCGCGGCGCGGTATCTATGTCGTTGCCCGCAGTTTCGATCAGGTCGTTACTGCCGGGCGCCGTCACATCGGCCGTGTACCGGTGGCGGGCGAGAGTTCCGGTGAAAGCGAGCCGCCAGTTGCGCGGCAGCTGCCAGCGCAGATCGTATTCGAATCCATAGTGCCGGGTGGCGCCATCACTGAGATTCAACCGGTCCGACGACTGGAAAACCACATCTTTCTTCTCCTGGTAAAAAGTCACCAGATCGAACTGCAGTGTGCCGCCGCCCCCTCTCAGCCCAAACTCCACACTATCGATGGACTCCGCATCCAGGTCCGCGCGCCTCTGCCCATTTTGCAACCGGTACAGTTCCGTCGCCTGGGGTGCCCGGTAACCCCGCGCCATCTTGGCAACACCCAATAGCACGGGGCTGAACTCATGCACCAGACCAAACTCCACGGAGGTATTTTCAAACAGATCCCGCCGGTCTGCGGGCCGCGAGTAGCGACAACCTTCCGCACCGGTAAAACTGCTGATGCAAACGGATCCGTCTTCGCCGGTATCGCCGTCCCGCATACGGTTGTCATAGCGGTAGCGCAATATCTGGTGGCGAGCCCCGAATGTCGCGCGGGAAACATCGGACAACTCATAGTCGAAGCTGCCGAACAGGGCGGCAACCAAAGCATTGACCCGATAATCATACTGCCTGCCCGCGGGAAAGACGGAAAACCCCTCTTCCTGGGACTGCCGCAACCAGGCATCGGTAGCCTCGAGATCAAAACCGAGGGTGGCTGTCAGCGCATTTGAGAGATCGCCCACATAAGCGCTCTGCAATCCCAAGCTTCGCTGTCCGTTCTCTTCCAGTGGCGTACCGGGCAGAAAGTGCATCAGAAAAGCCATATCGGTGTAGCGGGCGTAGGGCGTCAGCACCCAAAGGTCACCGCCCTCCCCGGACAATTCGAACCGGCTTTGCAGCCGCACCGAACGACTGTCGCGAAAGGCTTCCGGGTTGGGGTTTTCCCGTTTGCGGGCCGCATCTTTATAGGCGCCCCGTCCGTAGACATAGCCAGCTGTCTCCTGGTTGAGGTTATTGACGCTCAACAAAGTGCGCACGCTGATATCCGCACCCAGATAGTCATGGCGGCCGGTCATTTTCTGCTGGTCGAAACCGGAGTCCCGCTTAAAACCACCATCACCTGTCCCATTGACTGCAATGCCAAAGGCGTGGCTACCATTAACAGCCCCCTGGTTCAGTTTGACCCTGCGATAGTCACTGGGGCCCAATTCAAAGGTCAGATTGCCAGTGTTAGCCAGTGGATCCCCACTCAGCACATTGATCACACCATGCTGGGCATCGGAACCGTAAAGAACGGGGGCCGGCCCCTTCAGTACTTCAATGCGCGCCGCCTGCTCGGTATTGACATCGAACAGTTGATTAACGTTACAGAAACCCGTCGCCCGTACCGGCACACCGTCCTTCACCACCGCGAAGGCTCCACAACTGCCCGCGCCGGTCAAAACGGGGGAACGGATGGCCGTCAGGTGTTCCTGGCCATTGCCGCGATTGATCCAAACCCCGGCCTGCCCAGCCAGTGCCTCACTGACATGCACCGCCGCGGACTGCAGCAGCTCTTCCCCGGAGACCACCGAGAGGCTGGCAGCAAGCTCACCCAGCGGGCGCGGCTCGCGGCTGGCAGTCACTGTAACCAGCTCCGGGGCCGGATAATCGGCACACACCGGTCCCGCCAGGGGCAGCAACAGCAGGGCAAGAGGACGGCGGGCCAGCAGTGAAAGTTTTAACCCCATATCAGAATCCAGAAGACGGCGTTACTTTATTTGTGTGGCTATTGGCGAGCGCGACCGCAAACCGGGTGATCAGCTCTCTCCGGCGCCCGCGAATTGGTGCATGGCATAGATGACGCGCTCGTCCACATTTTTTTCCAGCTGCTCCAGCTCCATGGCCTCGATCAGGCCCAGGCGGGTGCGCAGTCCGGCGCCATTGGCGATTTGAATGGCGAGGCCCGGTCGCGCATTCGCCTCCAGCAACAGAGGCCCGCGTTTGCGATCCAGCACAATGTCGCAACCCAGATAGCCGAGCCCTGTCATTTCGTAACAACTGGCGGCAAGGCGCACCAGATCGCGCCAGCCGGGTACCTGCAGTGCATCGAACCGCATTTCCGTATCCGGATGTTTGCTGATGCGCAAACCGCGCTGCACCGCGTGGCAGCTCCGCCCGGTGGCGAGGTCAATTCCCACCCCCACCGCACCCTGGTGGAGGTTGGCCTTGCCATCGGAATCGTGTGTGGAGCAGCGCAGCATCGCCATGACGGGAAAGCCCCGGAAGACAATCACACGGATATCCGGGACGCCTTCAACGGAATAATTGTCGAACACCGGGTCGAAATCCACCAGTGCCTCAATCATAACCCGGTCCGGCTTTCCGCCCAGGCTGTAGAGTCCGCTGTGGATATTGCTGACGTGTCGGAGAATATCCAGAGCGCTGACCTGGGCCCCGGACGGTTTGAGGTACTTGTCTCCCTCGCGGCCGACGATCACCAGAATTCCCTTGCCGCCGGAGCCCCGCGCCGGTTTGATCACAAACTGCCATAGGGGCTCTATCACCGCTATTACCCGCGAGCGGCTCGGCTGCACTTCAAATGCATCAATCAGCTCCGGTACCGGAATCCCCGCCCTTTTGGCGGCGCGCTTGGTATTGAGCTTATCGTCGACGATAGGATACTTGTCCCGGTCGTTATAGCGGGCGATATAGTCCACATTGCGCGCATTCATGCCGAGCACGCCTCTGCGCTGCAGCGCCTGGGGCGAAACCATGCCACCGCGGGCCTTGACCAGCAGGTGCCTGAGGGAGAAGCCGCGCATTTACCGCACCAGCTGGCGAAAACGCACCAACTCGCCGAGGCGGAACCCGGTGTAGTTGCCAATCACCAGAATCATCGCCAGCAGCACCAGGAGCAGCTCGGGAAAATTGAAAGTCAGGTGTTCCACCAGCCGGTTGGTCATTACCCAGTAAGCCAAAACCGCCACCAGCAGACTACCACCCGCCTGCACCACCACTTCGTAGGGACCGTCTTCCTCCCAGACGATCGACATGCGTTCGATTGTCCACGCCAGAATAATCATCGGGAAGAAGGTGACTGTCAGCGCCTGTTCTATACCCAGCTTGTAGCTCACCACACTGATAGCCCCCATCAGTATCACTACCGTAACCACCACCGCGGCGATCCTCGCCACCAGCAATAGATTGAGGCGGCTGAGATAAAAACGGACCCACAGCCCCAACATCAGGATGAGAGTAAAAATACTAAGGCCGGTCACCAGGCGGGTTTCGATGAAAGCAATTGCCAACAGCACCGGCATAAAGGTCCCGGAAGTGCGCAAGCCGACAAACACCCGCAGCAACACCACCACCAGCGCCCCCACCGGAACCAGTAGTATCAGCTTGAAAATACTCTGCTGCTCGATCGGCAGGCTGTAAATGGAGAAGTCCACCAGCGCTTCCCGCTCCCGACTGGTACCCAGCATGGCTACATCGCGGGCCGGCACGTCGTTGGCGATTACCGAGAAAGTTACGCGGGAGTTCCGGCCGCCCTCGACATCCAGCAGGCTTTTGCCACCGCGTTGCCAGATAAAGAAATTTTTTGGCAAACCCGGTGAACCGGTGATGGGTTCGAACACCACCCAGCGCTCGCCGTCGTAAACCTCCAGCAAATCCTGCGGGTCGAGACGGCGACGATCATCTTCCAGATAAAGACCGCGAATTCGGTGCGCGGGAATGTCCGCTGCGGCCAGTACCAGCAGGGCCACATCCACCAGCGAGCGGTTTTTATAGAAACCGAAGATCATATTGCGATCCTGGTTGCCGGTATCAGCCAAATCGGTGAGCAGCTGGGTGGTAAAGGTCTCAGTATCCGCGGAACGCTCCCGCGCTGTGTCCACCAACGAATAAATTGCCTGGCGCACCGCCTCCTGTTCGCGCGCGCCGAGGAAAGGCCGGTCCACCTCGGTACTCAGGTCCAGGGGCTGATCCAGTGCTACTCCCGGGGTCTGGTACACGTCCAGCTGGTAGAACAGCGACTGGCTGCCGGAGGCCTGCCGGCGGGACCACACGGCCCGGTACTCATCGTTGTCGCGGATAACGTTAAAGCCGAAGCCGGAGGAGCTGAAGGTTTCCGCCAGCACCTCCATATTGCGCTGAGCCCGCGGCAGGGTCAGCGCCGCCTTTACCGGGCCACCCTCGGCGGTGAAACGCACCTTGGCCTCTATGGTCCATACGGTGCGGTACTCTCCCGGCAGTAACGGAAAACCCAGTTGGCGATTTTTGTAGATGGTGAGGCCGGCCCCCATGAGCGCCAGCAGAGCAGCGAGAACATATACTTGTGCGCGCGGCGACATTCGCCATTCCCCAACAGTGAGAGGACCCCGTCAAATTGCGGTCCTCTAAAACTCATTCAGTGTTATTTGCTCTCCGGCAATTGTGGCGTGCCCTGCACATGGCGCCGGCTGACGTCCACCACCGCAGAATCCTTGAGAAAATTGCGCCCCACCAGCAATGGGTAGTTGGCGTCGCTGCGGTCGGTCAGGTTCACCTCCACCATATGGGTCACCTGGCCGACATTCAGGCTCAAGTCCACTATGGGGCGGCGCTGGCGATCAAAGCCGGGGCGGGCCACGCGGACATAGCGTTTGACCGGCAACTCGATGGATACAACCCGATTTTCCCCACCGCCGCCGGGCGGCAGTAAAAACCTCACCCACTCCTTGCCATCCCGCTCGAAGTGGGTCAGCTCTTGGGCGTTCAGCGAAGAGGTCGCTGCCCCTGTGTCGATCAGGGAATCGAGAATCACCCCGCCGGGTTCGATTGCGAAGCGCTCAACCGCACCCAACACCAGTTTGTCTTTGGCGACGGGCACTTCGACTATTTTTTCGTGGGTTCGTTCGATCACCCGCTCGACCACTTTCACTTCCGGCTCGGCACAGACCACCGGCTCCTGGGCCGGGCACTGCACACCCGGGGCAGGAGTCCGGCCGGGCTCACCCGCTACCGCGCTGGCAGAGGATGCGGGAGCGGGCTGCTGCCAGGGCATATGCAGCGATTCACAGCCAGCCAGCAACTGGGCAGCCAGCACCAACCACAGATGAGAAAAGTTTCGCATTCTTACCTACTACCTTAACGACCGATTATTGTGACCATCCTTGCGCTTGGATCGCAATCCGGCCTCTCCCTGTTGGTCATCTTGGGGGAATGCCCTGCTCCGATCTGGACAGGGGGCCGATGTTACCGCATCGGACCCTAAGCTGAACAGCCGCCCTCCATAGCCGGCGCTACGGACAACTGTGGATAACACTCCCACTTTGACGGGTTCTATGACGTTGATCACAAACCGCGGTTCAAACAGTCCCGGAGCCGCGCTCCAGGCGCCGGTCTATTTCCCGCAGCTGCTCGATCAGGGCGTGAAAATGACCGCTGTTTTCGAAAAACTCTTCCGCCACAGGTGCGATACCACACCGCCGCGGCAGCGGTTGTCCCGACTCCACCAGTTGGCGCATACGGGGCAGGAACACAAATTGCAGCCACTGTGGCAGCGTCAGAGTGTCCAGGCAAAAGGGTTCGGTGCTTGCGAGCGCCTCCGCCGTGGGCGTTTCCAATGACCACAGCTTCAGCCGTCGCAGCTCCGCCTCCAGCCGCAACAGCTGATCGGCCAGCTCCATATAGATTTCATCCATCAGGGTATTCCCGCAGCCTGTTCACAATCAATTCGACGATCCCTGCTAGGGTTAACGGTTCACAGCGCCCCCGGAGTGAGCCGTCCCGCTACTCGATATGACGGCTGAAAGGGGGCAGCGAATCGAGCATCGCGCGCCCGTAGCGCCGGCTGACAATGCGTCTGTCCAGCAGGGTCACCGTGCCGCTGTCCACCTCGGTGCGCAACAGGCGTCCACAGGCCTGGACCAGCTTTAACGCTGCATCCGGCACTGTAATCTGCATGAAAGGGTTGCCTCCACGGGTCTGGACCCACTCCGCCAATGCCGCCTCGATCGGATCATCAGGCACTGAAAATGGCAGCTTGGCCACCACCACATGCCGACAATAAGCGCCCGGCAGGTCCAGCCCCTCGGCGAAGCTGGCGAGCCCAAACAAGACACTGTGGCCGCCGCTGTCCACCACCTCCCGGTGCATTTCCAGCAGCTGCCGACGGGACTTTTGTCCCTGCATCAGTATTCGCTGACGCCAGTCATCGGGCAGAGCCTCGCACACCGTTTCCATCTGTCGCCGTGACGAAAACAGCACCAGTGCTCCCGCCGACGCCTCCAGAATTTGCGGCAGGGCCCGCACCACCGCATCCGTGTGGCGGTCACTGTCACCCGCATCCACGGCACTGGCCGGCACCTGTAAAGTCGCGCGGGAGAAATCGAATGGGCTGGGCACCACCAGATAGGTGGCGCTGTCGGGGGTGCCCGCACGCATTTTCAGGCGGTCGAAACGCCCCAGGGCAGTCAGTGTCGCGGAGGTGAGCACGGCGCCATAGCAGCGGCGCCAGAGGCTGTGGTTCAGTGTATCGCCCGCGAGAATCGGCGAGCAACACACCTCAAAGTCTATGCCGCCACCCCGTTCCACCAGCGTTACCCAGCGCGCCCGGGGCACGGACCCGGCTTCATCCGCCCGCGCGTAGCTGGCCCACAGTAGCAGGTTGGCCTCGGCCCGACCGTGCCAGCTGCCAAGCACTGGATACCATCGCTGTAAATCCACCTCCGGCACCGGGCTGTAGGGATCCTCCAGCAGTCGCTGGACAGTCTGCAGCATCTTGCCCAGCAGGTCGTGCAGCTGGTCAAACTCCTCGCGCAACTTCTCCGCCAGCTGCATCAACGGCTCCGGCACCAACCCGCCGTCAAAGCGATACCTCGCACTGGCAGCGGGACCCCGCCTGTCCTCGAATTCACAAATCTGCTCGATCAGCGGCCACATCTGCTCCAGGCCCTGCTTCGCGGACGCCATTGCCGCTGGCAGCTGCTCCCCGCACCGATCCAGATCGCCGCCATCGCCAATCTCAGCCAGCACTTGCGCGAGATTCTTGTTGGCCTGGTCCAGCCAGCCGCTGGAGGCGCCGATGCGACTGTGGTGGGAAAAGTGGCTCAGGGCCTTTTCTGGCAGGTGGTGCGCCTCGTCCAGCACATAGATGCTCTCTTCCGGGGGTGGCAGGATCGCTCCCCCCCCAAGGGCCAGATCCGCCATCAACAGATCGTGATTCGCCACTATCACCCGGGCCTTACCCAGGCTCTCCCGGGCGCGAAAGAAGCTGCACTTGCTCACATGCTGGCAGCGCCGGCCGCTGCACTGGCGATGGTCGGTAGTAATGTGGCTCCAGTCGGCAGCCGCAATGGTGTCGGGCCAGTTGTCCCTATCCCCGTCCCAGGCGCCGGAGGCCAGCTGGTCGGCCATGCTGCGATAGAGCTTGACGCCGGCCTCGTCCGGCTGCTGGGGCTGCTCGTCCGGGTAGAGGCCCATATTGAACGTCTGTGTATCCGGCGAGAAACTCGACAGCAACTGGTCCAGTTTGCTCAGGCAGAGATAGCGCCCCCGCCCCTTGGCGAGGCTGATATCGAACTGCAGGCCGCTGTACTGGGCCACCTCCGGCAGATCCTTGTGTACCAGTTGCTCCTGGAGCGCCACCGTCGCGGTGGACACCACCAGGGTTTTGTCACTGGCCTCCGCCAGCGGGATGGCGGCCAGCAAATAGGCTACCGTCTTGCCGGTGCCGGTGCCGCCCTCCACCACACAGATATGCTCGCCATCGGTTTTTTCTGCGTCCCGCGCTCCGCTGCTGTCCTGGGCGATACCGCCGAGCGTGCGGGCGATGGCCGCTACCATCAGCTTCTGGCCGTAGCGGGCTTTCAGCTCACGGCCGCTTAAAAACTGGCTGTAGGCGGCCTGAATGGCCTTCTTTTGCGGATCTTTCAGCACTTGGGAATAGTGGGCAAGAGGTTTGTCTGGATACTGGGCGGCATTATCCACGAACCACCCGGCACCCTCCAGTCATTACCGGTAAGCCAGTTTGGACACCACCGGGTTGGCGTAGGCCTGCAGGGCCTTGGGGCGCCAGCGCTGGTCGATATGCTGCATACGCTGCTCGAACTGCCTCCGGATATCCCCGTCTGCATCGGCACTCCAGGGCCTCTGTGGCCAGGACACCGGCAGGTCCGGGGTCTCCCCGTAGAGCATCTCGTAGGCGATCAGGTTGGTGGGGTGCAGCACATAGTTGCCGATAATCTGCCGGTCTATCTCCTCCGCCAGGCTGCTGACATCGACGCAATCCCCCTCAATGGGGGTGCCGAAAGCCGCGTGAACATGGCCCTTGTGGCCCACCACGCCCTTGGCGATAGCGCCCAAGTCCTCGTGTTCGGCCTTGCGATAGGCCTCCCGGTGTTCTTTGACATACAGCTCTTTGGCTTTCCGCCGGTCACAGGGATCCCACTCATAGGAGATCGCCAGGGGCACTATGTGCAGCTGGCGCCAAAAATCGGCGAAGGAGGTCTCCCGGTCCTTGGTCATCGCGAACATAGCCGCCAGCGCCGGATTGGTACGGTCCATTCCATCCTTGGCGCGCCCGGACATCTGGGCGATCCACACATGCTCATTGTCGTGCACGATTGAATGGTAAATATAATTTGACAGCTCAGTGGCCGCTTGCAGCTTCTCGCGGCGGTTGCTGGACTCGCGCCTCACGGTAAAACACTTGTTCAGCTTCATGATATCGGTGGCAAACTGCTTCGAAAGCAGATTGTCGCCAATGGCGATACGGGCTGTTTCGTGCCCCTCCTTGTACATGGCCAGAATCGACAGCGCCGGATCCATGGCGATGTCCCGGTGGTTGCTCACGAACAGACAGGCCCGGTCCCGCGGCAATGTGTCGAGCCCGGAGATGGTCAGGCCGCTGCTGGTGCGGTTCACCACCATGTCCAGGTACCGGGACACCACCCTCTGCACACCGCGCACATCCTTCACGCCGCGGAACTCAAAGCGCACAAACTGCCGTACCAACCAGGCAACAGGCCCCTCCAGCCTGGCCAGTTTCGGCACCAACAAGTGTGCTGCCGCGTGGGACATCTCCGGATCGGCGATCAGGCGATCCAGCACATCGCGCACCTCCTCGTCGCGATAGGGGCGGATTTCGTCAAACCGGGAGCTATCCCAATCACCTGCTCTCATGCAATCATCACCTAAACCTGCCTGTGGACGCCATGCCACCTTCCGTCACGCCCCAGACCCGAGACCGTGAACCCGGCGCACCATATTGCCGGGAAACCGCGGCACTATAAAGGTGCCGCCGGCCGTTCGCTGGGGCCGGGTGGCCCGGCCGTGCCGGCGCAGAACATACCGGAAGCACCGGCGAACTGCCAGCGCAAAAGCGACCGGCCCCTATGGACAGTTGGAGGTGCAGTCGCCAGAATAGCCCGCTGATCAAGGCTTGCGATGATCCACAACAACGATAAAACGACACCCAGTGGCTTCCCAAGAGCCTCGCAGCAAACCAGGAGTCCAGCTTGAACCAGCCAGATACCAGTTCCACCCCCCGCACCCCCAGCCTCGGGGACTCCCTGCTCCCGCTGGGTATCCTGATCGCCCTGCTGTCACTGTCGGTGTCCCTATACGGCTCCGACTCTTCCTTAGGCCCCAACCAAATAGCGCTGCTGTTGTGCGCCGGCGTCGCGGCGCTGATGGGCATGAAGAACGGTCGCAGCTGGCGCGATATGGAAGACGGCATGCTGAAAGGCATAGGGCTGGTGTTCGGCGCCATACTGATACTGCTGGCGGTGGGTGCCCTGATCGGCAGCTGGATTCTGGCGGGTACGGTCCCGTCGATGATTTACTACGGGGTACAGATACTGTCGCCGCAGTGGTTCTACGCCGCCAGCTGTGTCATCTGCGCCATAGTGGGCCTCAGCATCGGTTCCAGCTGGACCACCGCCGGCACCCTGGGTGTGGCACTGATGGGGATTGCCGCCGCCCTGGGCCTGTCCCCGGCAATAACCGCCGGGGCGGTAATTTCCGGCGCCTATTTCGGCGACAAGATGTCCCCCCTGTCCGACACCACCAATGTCGCCGCGGCGGTGACCTCCAACGACCTTTTCCTGCACATCCGCCACATGCTCTGGACCACCATGCCGGCGTTTGTCATCGCCCTGGTGATCTTCGCCGTGATCGGCCTGTCAGCGGAAACCGCCAGCACCTCCTCGGCGGATATCCAATTGCTGCTGGGTGCGCTGCAGGAGGAATTCAATATCTCCAGCGTCAGCCTGCTGCCACTGGCGCTGCTGCTGTTTATGGCCTGGCGCAAGATCCCCGCCTACCCCACCCTCATCATCGGCGCCCTGGTGGGCTGCGTCATCGCACTCATCTTCGAACCGGAGACGGCGCGCCGGCTGGGGGGTGGCGAGGGCTCCCTGGCGGGCCTCAAGGGCGCCTGGCACAGCCTTTTCGACGGCTACAAATCCTCCTCCAGCAATGAGAATGTTGCCGAGCTGCTGTCCAAGGGCGGCATGAGCAGCATGCTCAACACCATCTGGCTGATTATTTCCGCCATGGCATTTGGCGGCGCCATGGAGCGGGCCGGATTCCTCGAGCGGATAGTCCACTGGGCCCTGTCCCGGGTGCGCACCGTGGGCGGCCTTATCACCTCAACGGTGCTCACCTGCTTCGGCATGAACGCCGCCGCCGGCGACCAGTATATGGCCATCATCATCCCCGGCCGTATGTTTCGCGACGCCTTTGCGGAAAAGGGCCTGCACGGCCTAAACCTGTCGCGCACACTGGAAGACTCGGGCACCATCACCTCCGTGCTGATTCCCTGGAACACCTGCGGCGCCTATATGAGCGCCACCCTTGGCATCGCCACCTTTGCCTACGCGCCCTTTGCGCTGTTCAACATCCTCTGCCCGCTGATGGCAATCACCTACGGCTGGCTTCACTTCAAGCAAATGCCACTGCCATCGGAAGCTTCAGAGCCGGCACTGGAACCCGATAGCCAGATGGCATCGAAATCGTCTTAATGGTTTGTTGAAAAGCCTTCCCTGGCTTTTTTCAAAAGCCAGCGATGTTGATCCCTGGCTGATGCGCGCCCACTGCACACTTCTCACAGTTTGTGTAAAGGCGCCCGATGGAGCCACCCCTGCGGCGGCGCTTGTGAACCGGCCAGGTAACAGCACGGCGAAAGGCGCTGCGTTTTGGAAAAAAACAGTGGCGCGGCATTTCATCCCCGCAAAAAATATTTTCCCGGACCAGGGACCGTCGGCAGGGGCGGGTGACAGAAAAACCTTTAAATTAAGGTGTTTCCGTGCGCCAAACTGGCACCATAAACACCCCAACTTCATCGGTGGCAGCTATTTAAACAGTACGCCTATTACACTCCATTGGGCGGTTCCTTTGTAGAAAATATTTTTGCAAAGCCGGCCGAACGGATGACGTTTTATTGGCTATGCTAATGGCTAACATCAACGGAAAGGAGTTAGGGGATGAATTTCACTCCAGCCAAGTACTTACTGGGAATTATCGGTGCACTGATTCTAGCCGGCTGTTGCGCAGCGCCTCCCGCGCCCGTTGCTTGCCCTCCAGGCGCTGAACAGATTCCTATGTCCATGGCCTGTCCTGCGGACGCGGATTGTTGGATGGCTTCGGATCAGGTTCGGTGCATGAAAGTGGTCAAGTGAGATCACCGTCGAACAGGCCCAGTATGGTGATACATACCGGGTCCTGTTCACACCATTAACCCGGCAATCGAGTAGATGGCTTTTCATCTATCGGATTGTCGCCGTTGAAATCCTGCGCAAACACGCGTAACCGTCGCTATTTCAAATGGCCCCCAGCGGCGCTTCCCTGTGCCTCATCGAGCCGACAACCTTTGCGGTTGCCGCGTGAACGCAATGGATGGCCACTGCGGAGGCATTTTTTCAGCCAACGGTTTGCCCGAATTTCCACCGATGCCCTTCCGCGGCGAAGCCCGCTGCAGTTATTTTCAACTCCTTAGTCCTGGCTAGATTCGCGGTTTGCGGATAGCATTGTGCGTCCATTCGGCCAACCCGGGCGGTCCGCGATCCCGCCCCGGGTCCGGGGACAAAAATCCCGCACGGCCTCCCGTGAATCAAGAGCAACAACATAAATCGACATGACCAGCGAAAACTCGGCCAACAGTCGCTTTGCCGCTATCGCCCGACTCAAATCCCACCGACAGCAAAACCAATGGTCCCTGCGCGACCTGTTTGCCAGTGATGGGGGGCGGGCACAGCGTTATAGCGCAACGGCGAACGGACTCTACCTGGACTACAGCAAGAACCATCTGCGGGAAGAGACCCTGCAGCTTCTCCTCGACTATGCACAGCAAATCTCGCTGCGCAGCCAGATAGACGAACTGCTGTCCGGCGGCAACATCAATAACACCGAACACCGCCCGGCACTGCATACGGCGCTGCGGTTTCAGGGCGAGCCCCGCAACGAACACGAGCTTGCGGTGGCGGACTGCCGCGCGCAGATGCGCGACTTCGCAGAGCGGGTACACGAGGGCCAATGGCGGGGATTTTCCGGCAAACATATCCGCCATATCGTGAATATCGGCATCGGCGGTTCCGACCTGGGGCCACGCATGGTGGTCGAGGCGCTGCGGCCCTGGCACCGCACCGGTATTGCAGTGCACTTTGTCGCCAATATCGATGGTGCCGACTTGAGTGACACCCTGGAGACACTGTGCCCCGAGGAAACCCTGTTTATCATCGCCTCCAAATCTTTTTCCACGCTGGAAACCCGGCACAATGGGCTGTCCGCCCGCGCCTGGATGCTAGGGGCCGGCTGCGCCGAGACACAGCTGGCGCAACACTTCGTGGCAGTGAGCAGCAATATCGTCGCGGCGCAGGATTTCGGTATCTCCGCCGACAATATTTTCCCCATGTGGAGCTGGGTGGGGGGGCGCTACTCCCTCTGGTCCGCCATAGGACTTCCCATTGCCCTGGCCTGTGGTTTTGACGTCTATCAGCAGCTGCTCGCCGGTGCCCATGCAATGGACCGGCACTTCGCCGATACTCCAGCGAGTGAAAACCTGCCTATCCTGATGGCGCTGATCCACTTCTGGTACCGCCAGTGCTGGGGCGCCACCAGCCAGGTGGTACTGCCCTATGCACAGCGGCTGGCGAAATTCCCCGCTTGGTTACAACAACTGGATATGGAGAGTCTCGGCAAGAGTGTGGACCGGCAGGGGCAGCCGCTACACTACCCCAGTGGCAGTGTTATCTGGGGGACCGAGGGCAGCAACGGCCAGCACTCCTTCCACCAGCTGCTGCATCAGGGTACCGACCTGATTCCGGCGGATTTTATCGCCATCCGGGAATCCACCTCAGAGCTGCATGAACAACACAGGTGGCTGCTGTCATGCTGTCTCAGCCAGAGCCAGGCGCTGCTGCAGGGCAAAAGCCTGCGCGAGGCGCACCGGGAACTGGAGGATCAGGGCTATACCCACCGCGAGGCCCACGCCCTGGCGCCGCACAAGATGGTACCCGGCAACCGGCCCAGCAACACGCTGATCGTCGAGAAACTCGACCCTTTCAATCTCGGCGCACTGCTGGCCCTGTATGAGCACAAGGTATTTGTGGGCGGCTGCCTGCTGGGCATCAATCCCTTCGACCAGTGGGGAGTGGAATTGGGCAAAGAGCTGGGAGCCAAGGTCTATGCAGCCGCGGGTGCGGAGGCGCCGGAGGACTGGGATGGATCGACCCGCGAACTGCTCAAGCGCCTCTTCTGACCGGTACACCGGCACCCGCGGGATTAATCCCTAACCGGACTCCTGTCCCCGTTGAACTGCTTCAGCATCGGCTGGATCAAGTCCAGTGGCAGTGGGAATACGATGGTGGAATTCTTCTCACCGGCGATGTCGATCAGCGTCTGCATATAGCGCAGCGTCATGGCGTTGGTATTTTTCGACAGCTGGTCCGCCGCCTCGGTCAGTTTCAGCGCGGCCTGGGCCTCGCCCTCCGCGTGAATCACCTTGGCCCGGCGGGAACGCTCTGCCTCGGCCTGCCGGGCAATGGCGCGAATCATGCTTTCGTCCAGGTCGATGTGCTTGATTTCCACATTGGTGACCTTGACGCCCCAGGCATCCGTTTGCTCGTCGAGAATCTGCTGGATGTCAATATTGAGCTTGTCCCTTTCCGACAGCATCTCATCCAGTTCGTGCTTGCCGAGCACCGAACGCAGTGTCGTTTGCGACAGCTGACTCACCGCCTCGTGGTAATTTTCCACATTGATAATGGCCGATTGCGGATTCACAACCCGGTAATAGACCACCGCATTCACCTTGACCGATACGTTGTCGCGGCTGATAACGTCCTGGGTTGGCACATCCATCACCACCGTGCGCAAATCCACCCGCTCCATGGTCTGGATGATGGGGATGATGATGATCAGCCCCGGACCCTTCACCGCCTGGAAGCGGCCGAGAAAAAACACCACCGCCCGCTCGTACTCGCGCAGGATGCGGATGGCGTACATGACGATCAGCACGATCGCCGCGACTAGAAGCCCCAAAAAATAGCTGACCATATCGGTCCTCCTGTTTCAGTTCCTTCTCTCAGTGCTTTATTCGGGTTTTACGCTCAGGGTCAATCCGTGTTGCTTCACAATGGTCACCTGCTGCCCGGGCACCAGTGGCTGCTCGCAGCTGGCACTCCAGATTTCCCCCCCCACATGGACCAGAATGTCGCCGCCCTGTATTTCCATCACCACCGCCTGGCGCCCCACCAGAGCCTGCTCCACCACCGGGCGGGGCTTGCGCAGACTGCGCCCCGCCGCCGTCAACAACGCCAGCAGCAAGAGCCCACTGACGCCGGCAATAGCGCCGATCAGTTTTCGCGACACCTGCATACCCGGCACATCGCTGTCGATCAGCATCACCGACCCTATCACCAGCGCTATCACGCCGCCTATGCCGAGCGCGCCAAAACTCGGCATAAACACTTCCGCCACAATCAGCAGTGCACCGAGAATAATCAGCGCCAGCCCAGCGTAGTTGATCGGCAGCACCTGCAGTGCGTAAAAGGCCAGCAGCAGGCAGATAATACCGACGATGCCGGGCACCAGTGCGCCCGGGTTGTAGCCTTCGAAGATCAAGCCGTAGATACCGATCAGCAGCAGAATATAAGCCACCTGGGGATTGGTGATCAGCGCCAGCAGTTCATTGCGCCAGTCCGGCTCGTAGCGCTGCACCGGGAGTTCGGCGACATCCTCGGCGATCGTCACCTCTCCCGACTCCAGCGCCACTTTGCGACCGGCAATCTGCTGTAACAGGTCCGTGGGGTCCTTCGCCACTATGTCGATGACATTGTCCCGCAGCGCCTCTTTGGCGGTCAGTGTTGCCGCATCGCGCACAGCCTTTTCGGCCCACTCGGCGTTGCGGCCGTGGCGGTTGGCGAGCCCGCGGATAAACGCCACAGCATCGTTGGTAACCTTGCGCTCCATCGCCGTGCTGCCACCCGCTTTTGCGGTGGCCTCATCTCCGTTTTTTTTCTCCGCATCGGCATCTTCCTTACCGCCGGAGTCGCCCGAATCGTCACTGCCCGGTTGCGACCCGGGTTGCGGCTGCCCCGGCATACCCCCCATCTGCACGGGCGTGGCGGCTCCCAGCGTGGTGGCGGGCGCCATCGCTGCTATATGGCTGGCATAGAGAATATAAGTGCCCGCGCTGGCAGCGCGGGCGCCGGAAGGATAAACGTAAGTTACGACGGGAATCCGGGCCGCAAGGATATGCTTGATAATGTCCCGGGTGGCGGCGTCCAGACCGCCGGGAGTGTCCATTTCGATAACAAACAGCTGACCGCCATTGTCCTCGGACTCTTCCATAGCCCGGAGCAGGTAATCAGTGGTCGCCGGTCCTATGGCGCCCTTGATTGTGAACAGCGCCACATGAGCGCGCGCCTCCGTCTGCTCTGTTGCCTGCCCTGCGGCAAGCATCGCCACCCCGGAAAACAGCAGTGCGGCGCACAGAAACAACCCCCTTGAAACCCCTGCAAATCGGTTCAGCATGGCACCAATCCTGGATGCGAGTGTGGCGGTGAACCCAGAGTAACAGAAATCTCCAGTGATGGTAGCGCTTAGGGCCTGTAACTGATGTCAGTCGAAAAATATTACCCGTGAATCGCCGCGGCCACTGGATTGGGACGCGGCCTCAAGTTTTCCGCCCCGCTCCAGTATCACCTGCAGGTCCCCGAAGCCGCGGGGGTCCAGCTGATAACCCATGCCGCTGAGATCCCCCAGGACAGAGGCATCCATATGCCGGTGATGGCGAATCGTATCCCGCGGCCACAGTTGGTGGTGAAACCGCGGTGAATCGACCACCTGCTGGGCGCTCATGTCAAACGCCAGCGCATTCAGGATCGACTGGTAAACACTGGTGATAATGGTAGTACCGCCGGGTGACCCGGTTACCATCTCCACCTCCCCTTCCCTGAGCACAATGGTCGGACTCATCGAGGACAGCATACGCTTGTGGGGTTGTATTTCATTGGCCTTGCCGCCCAGGGCGCCGAACACATTCGCCACCCCCGGCTTGACGCTGAAATCATCCATTTCATCGTTGAGCAGAAACCCTGCCCCCCGGACCACCACACCGCTGCCAAAACTGAGATTGATGGTGGTGGTGTTGGACACCGCATTGCCCCATCGATCCAGGATGGAAAAGTGGGTCGTGTCCTCACTCTCCTTCAGGCCGGGTTGCACCGTCGGTGTTGGGGAGATTTCCGCCAGATTGAGTTCGGCGCTGCGTTTGCGGATATACCCTTCCGCCAGTAGGGCATTGACCGGCACAGCGTAGAAATCCGGATCCCCCAAGTATTCCGCCCGGTCGGCGAATACGCGTTTGCCGATCTCAGCCAGCAGGTGCGCGTATTCAGGGCTGTTATGTGCCGGAGACTCCCCGTCGCGGGTGGCCCGGTCATACATTTTCAGCCACTGTAACACCGCGATACCGCCGGAGCTGGGTGGCGGTGCCGCCACAATCTCCCGGCCCCACCATTGGGCAATAATCGGCTGGCGCCACTTGGCCTTGTAGGCGGCGAGATCCGCTTCGGTAATCAGGCCACCCTCCTCGCGCATAAAACGGGCGATCAGTGCCGCCGTCTCACCGCGGTAAAACCCGTCCATTCCCTCTTCGCGGATACGGCGCAGGGTCGCCGCAAGCTCCGGCTGGCGAAACACCTCGCCGGCCCTCATACGGCCAAAATACTGGGGGAAATTGACCGAAGGGTGGGTTTTGCCCACTGCCTGCGCGTAATCCGCCACCTCCCGCGCAAGCTGGTCCGGCACCACAAAGCCCTTTTCCGCGAGTTCCACTGCCGGCTGCACCAGGTCCGCCCAGCGCATGCTGCCGTGACGCCGGTGGGCCTGCCACATACCCGCCACAGTACCCGGCACACCGGAGGCCAGGACGCCGTAGAGGGACAGGTCTGGAACCACCGCACCATCCCGGTCCAGGAACATATCCCGGCTGGCGGCGCCCGGGGCCGTTTCCCGGTAGTCGAGAAAATACTGGCCGCCATCCTTGTGGATCAGCATAAATCCACCACCGCCGATATTGCCGGCTTCCGGCAAAGTTACCGCCAGCACAAACTGCGCGGCAATGGCGGCGTCGACGGCATTGCCGCCGCTAGCCAATACGTCGCTGGCCACTTGCGCACTGAAACTATCCGGCATGGCCACCGCCGCCCGGTCGCCCCGCTCCCCCGCAAGCGTGGCAGCGGCGAACCAAAACGACATAAAAAACAAGCAGATAAAGCGCACAGACTTCCCCTTCTTTATTGCTTTAATTTCGATCCAGGTTGCAAACCCCGGCGAAGAAGACAGCCGCCGTCACACCGGCGAGCGGCGACTGTGCCAGCGCACCGGACAGGCGTAGTCGTCCACCAGTTCTTCAACACCCAGCAGCATGGCGAACAGCGCCATGCGCACCAACAAGCCATTGTCGGTTTGCCTGAATATCGCCAGGCCGGGGTGCTCGTTGAGATCCGTATCCAGCTCATTGGCCTCGGCACGGGAGTCCCGCGGCAGCGGGTGCATGATAACGGTGTTGGGTTCACAGTGACGGGTGAAGATTTCCCGGTTGAGGCGAAAGCGCCCGCGGTACTGGTTGGCCTCCTCCGGAGAGGCAAAGCGCTCCTCCTGAATGCGTGTGGAGTAGACGATATCCACATGGGAAATCGATGCCTCCAACTGATCGGTGATGACCACCTTGTGCCCCGCTGCGCGGAGTTTTTCCACCACCGCTTCCGGCATCGCCAGCTCCGGTGGGGAGACGAAGGTCAGCTGCACCTTGTCGAACAGACACAGAAGCTTGCACAGGGAGTGCACGGTGCGCCCGTATTTGAGATCGCCGATTACAGCGATACGGAAATCATCCAAGGTGCGGCCATTGGCCAGGAGTTCCTTGCGGATGGTATAGAGATCCAGCAGCGCCTGTGTGGGATGCTCATTGGCGCCGTCACCGCCGTTGACCACCGGCACCCGGCTGGCGGCCGCGAACTCCGCCACCGAGCCCTCTTGCGGGTGGCGCATGCAGATAACGTCGCTGTAACCGGACAGCACCCGCGCCGTATCGTAGAGGGATTCCCCCTTGGCCATGGCGCTGGCGGTGATACCGACGGTTTCGCGCACCGTCCCCCCCAACAGGTTGAAGGCGACACCAAAACTCAGGCGGGTTCTGGTACTCGGCTCCAGAAACATATTGCTGAGAATGGCCCCCTCCAGCACCCGGGTAACCTTGCGCCGCTGCGCATAGGGCGCCATGGCATCCGCCACCCCGAACACGCGATCGATATCCGCGCGCTCAAACTGGCACACAGAGAGAATATTGGCTCCGACAAAATCCATCACTACTCCATCTGTAGACGCCACAGCGGCGCCCTTTCTCACTGATGCGCTATTCTACGCCTGCCCCGGCCGGGAGAATAGCGGCCGTGAACACTCTGTTCGGGGGTCAACAGGCCCTAGCAAACTATCACCCCAGGCCTCGAGTTGGTCCAGCAGCGCCGACCGGTCGGGAAACTGCTGGCGCAGCTGCGTCAGCAGCTCGAAATAGGGCTCCAGGGTGATACTGGCACCGGCGGCCGGGTCGGTCAGGCGCCGGTAGCGCCAGGCCTCCCAGCGCTCCCGCTCTGCGGCAGACAGAGTGGTGGGGAAATTGCGTGCCCTTAAACGAAACAACAGCTCTGGCAATCGCTGATCCGCGAAGGGCACCGCCCCCGCCAGGGCCTCGCCGCCGCGCTGTTCCAGCTCCCGGTGCAGGTGACGGCACAGGTCCCGGTCCGCATCATTGAGAAAACCCTCGTAAAGGCTGGCCTCCACATCCCGGGGCGGAAACTCCCGGTCGAGAAAGACCCGCTCCAGTTTGTCCGCCAGATCCAGGCTTCTGAGGCGTTGCCAGTTCGCCTCGCAGGCGGCCCTGTCGATACCCAGTTCAGCGGCGCGCCGCTGATCCAGCATTTTGGCGGGCACCAGTACCGGGCATTTGTTCAAATGTACCAGTTTCAGCCCCACCGGCAGCTCCCCTTCCCGCAACTGGTCGCGGGGCTTATACAGCCTTTCCCGCAATTCGTCCGCGTCCAGGTCCAGCAACGGCTGGGGATCCATCGCCAGGTTGGCGACAATAACAGCGTTGCGATTCACCGGGTGCGCCGCCAGCGGCAGCACATAGGTGAGGTGCCCCTGACTGGCGGCGACCTTGCCGGACACATGCAGCAGCGGCTTGCGGCTGGGTAGATCGATCCGTCTGGCCGCCTCCCGCTTGTCCCGCATTCGGTATACGTAGTCGTAGAGCTGCGGCTGTCGGCTGCGAATCAACTGTGCCAGCCCGATGGTGGCCCGCACATCGGAAAGCGCGTCGTGTGCGCCCTCGTGGGCAATACCGTTGGCTTGGGTCAGGGCCTCCAGGCGAAAGGACGGCTGCCCATCTTCCCGTTGCGGCCAGTGGATACCCTCCGGCCGCAGGGCGTAAGTCAGGCGCACCATATCGATGATGTCCCAGCGCCCGTTGCCACCGCGCCACTCGCGTTCGTAGGGGTCCAGCAGATTTCGGTAGAGGGTGTAGCGCGTGACCTCGTCATCGAAGCGCAGGCTGTTGTAACCTACACCACAGGTACCCGGGGCCCCCAGTTCGTCCAGAATACGGTGGATAAAGTCAATTTCCGCCACCCCTTCCGCAAGCGCCCGCTGTGGGCTGATCCCTGTCACCAGGCTGGCCATGGGCTGTGGCAGGCAGTCGCTGGCAGGGCGGCAGTATAAGGTCAGCGGTTCACCGACAATATTCAGGTCCTCATCGGTGCGAATACCCGCGAACTGGGCCGGCTTGTCCACGGCGGGATCGGTGCCCCAGGTTTCGTAGTCGTGCCAAAACAATGTCGTCAAAATCGATTCCCTATTTTTAGTCCAGACTGGAACTGCAAGCCCCTGTGATCGCTTTATATTCGTGCCCGACAATCACAAAGTACCGGTCAGTGGGACCGTTTAAAACTCTGTTTCAGCCTGCCGGGACTGAGAAAACCATGCACAGTTTTTTCCGTAAACGGTTGGCTCCCCAGGCCGGTATATTTCTTATGGCGATCCGGGAACTGGTTAGCTGCCAGCGCCAGACTTTCATGCGGTATCAGGTGCGCCCACGCTCACAGGCCTTCAGTATACCGGCCTGGTGCAACTTGAGTAAGCCGCCCCTGTCCCCGACCCGCTTGCAAAACCGCCGGGCAGCTCCACGAGCGCAGAAGGCCCGCAGGCCCAACCAGCCATAGCCCGCTTGTGCGGGGGCTTCGCGGGCAAGCGCCACAAGCCCGGGCTGACTTGTTACAGAAAGCCGTAACTAACAAAGCCCTCTATTTATTTGCCAAGACAATAACACCCAAAAGGAGGCGCTCCGCAGGACGAGCCCGGCAGAGGCGTAGGGCTCCGGATCGACTTTGATTTTTAGGTGGTGACTGCGAAATTTCCAAGGGCGGAACCCTCGAATCTGAAATACTGCTTTTCCATAATTTGCTCGGCGCCAATTGCAGCATAGAATTCGCCTGCCACAGGGTTTGAAGTTTCCGCCGTCCAATCAAGTCGGTTGCAACCGTTATCAAGAGCATATTTTGCTATAAATTTCATAAGCATCCTGCCAACTCCAAGGCCTCTCGAAGATGCTGAAACAAACAGGTCTTTCAGGTAAACCTGTCCGGCTAGTTTTGGCGCAGGATATAACACGGAGATAGTTGCAAAACCGACCACTTGATCTAACTCAGTTTTGGCCAGGAGAACCTGGACCCCGGATATTCTGGAAAATACACGATCCTGGAAATACTCCCTGATATCTGCAGTCGCAGAAGCTTTTTCCCCAAAGTAATACTCCTCCAGCTCCCTGAATATAGGCAGTATTTGTTCAATATCGGATTGTTCAGCAAACAGGATTTTCATAGTTATGTCTTGGATAAAGAAATTCTTCAGTCAAACAATTTTTAACTTAGGAAACCTCTGATTAATTCTATAACTGGCAATATCAGGCGGAGAGCTAAGAATCAAGTTAGCTTGGTACATTTTTCGCCTACAATTTAACTCTATAAATATTCAGGTCCTGAAGCTTACCATTAACCTCCATATATTTTGGAACTGAATCTATGTGGTTGGCTCCAGCCCTTTCAGCAACCGCAATACTTGCCTTATTTTCATCGAGGCACATGATTTTTATACTGGAAAGGCCCTGGTCCTTAAGTATTTTACCTACAGCGATTATAGCCTTAGAAATAATTCCATTCCCCCGCGCGGCTTCTGTAAGCCAATATCCTATTTCGGCTTCCAACAACTGGTAGCATATAGACTTGACCCCAAAGATCCCCACAATTGCATGCTTTTGTTTAATTTTAAACCAACTTGCTCCCGGCTCACTACTATTTATACGTTTCATAATGTAGTATTTAGCTGTTTCCTTATCTTTTACTTTTCCCACCCAATATAAGGATTGCTCAAGAAAGGTTCTATTTTCATCAATCACCGAATAAAGAACCCCTGCATCTCTTATGGATAGCGGCTCAAGCATGATCTCGTCAGATATCTTGATATTCATACTGACATTTATCCGAAAATCAGAAGCATGCATAAAATCTACTCTATTTTTCTATCCAAACTTCTGCCCTCATTGTCAGCAGCTAGACGCCTATCATTAAAAACAAATGAAACACTTAAAATTGCAATCAGGTTCAGTGTTATTTGTGTCTTGTGAAACATAAACCAGAATACGAAGATCGCAATTTAAGCGCACAAAGTAAACCTTCGGCTCGTTAGCTTTATTGGCAATCGCTTGATAGCACTCTTTGAATAAACGGCCATTTCTTTTCGGTATATGCTTCCCTATCATCTGCCAGATCCTTTGCAAGCTGTCGCTTTAGGGCACTATACTCATCCGCAATAGTTTTATTGCGCCTAAGTATATTTCTAAATCTAATACGCTCTATCCATAGATCACTCTTATACGGAACAAGATGCAAATGGTGTGTCCTGTAATCCGGAGCAGGCTTGCAGAACCAGTGCATAATTTCGGGCTTATAAGGATAGTAGCAGTAGCCATTATTTGAAAGTACTGGGATGGCTTCTTTTGAGCTAACGAGATCTTCTACCCCAAACATAATATCTATAACTGGTTTTGCCAACATGCCTGGAACAGCCGTGCTCCCCACATGCTCTATTTTACCAATCAGCCATCGGCCAATTTTTTCTTCGAGAAAATATTTTTCCTTTTCGAAGGCAATAATCCACTTATGACTGTATTCTTCTAACTGAATTTTCATACCAAATAAATTGAGCCAATAACGTCGCAATGAAAAACAAGATCTTAAAGCCTGACCCTTATTTATTAATTATTGATCTAAATCTGAAACACAATTTTGAACGGAACCCCGCACTGCAAGTTAGTGCAACAATAACCCAAAACCCATAAGCTACAGCATCGCCGACCTTTACACAGCTTCTCGTGGGCGCCCAAGTGCCGCAGCCGATAATGCACACCCTGCAAACACAATAATGTGTAGAATATAAATAGTGTCTGCGGCCGTATACGCTGGGTATAAAGCGAACTCACAGGTAATAAATGCGACTACAGAGGTTACCCATGGATTAACATTTAACAACTTGGCTGCGGCCAGTATAAGCACAAAAACAGATAGGCCATACCCTAAGAGCTGCGTGACAAAAATCTCCCAAAGTAAAAAACTACGACCAGAAATAAAATTTGCAATCGCCTCGGGTATAGCAATTGCTGCGGAGTATCCAGTTAGTATAACCCCAAGATACGCAGTAATTAGCCCGATCAACACGCCGGCAACTGTACTCTTCACTCTTCCCCCTGAATTCCCAACCTTTGAATAGTAGTTACACCAATCACTATTATGCTGATTACTATCTCGAAGGCAATTGTGCGCATACCTATCAAAATGCCGCCGCGGATCAATCAAATATATAAAGCTAGCACTAATGCGCCATATAGGAGAATAATCATGCCGACCTGTATCCCAATAGCTGGCATAGGGTTTAGCTCTATACGTTTATAGTTTTTTGGTGATATAAACCCCTGCGCTTAACCAGCAGTCATATTCATTAAAACTCCTCGTCCCACTTGACCATTTCATTTGTAAAGCTGTGCCCATAACCCAGCGCCGCTCCTTTATGGCCGACACCTCTATATGGTTGCACTCTCTCTATATGGTAGGTGCTCTTGCAGCTGCTATTTTTGACGAGCATCCGGCAGCTCCAACGTATACTGGGTAAAGCAGTTCCCCGCGAGGGGTATTAAGCCGCACGCCCGGATCGTCGCATCCGGGACTTTCGGCTGCGTGAGCAGAGCCCTTTGGTGGGTTTCGCTGCGGCTCTGGTCATAGGGGTTAAATACCTCCAGCGGAGCCCTACCCGGAGTCAGGTGGCTGCCCTGGGTGTGCCTCCCTGCCCGATTCCTTTCAGGAGAGCCTGCCCGCGTGGGGTTGCGAAACTATGCCGTCAACCCGGGCCGGGAAAGGTCCTGGAAGGCTTATCAGCAGGCGGTAACAGTACCCTGCCCACTTCAATGCCACCCCTTTTTTAGCCTATGATACCGCTGCACTCGAGCGGTCACGGGGGGCGCCGGCTTGCAAAGCCATGCCCCTCCCTTAAAATCGCGCCTTCCCAAACACCAAAGCAACGCTGTTTCCCATGAATATTCGCCAGCTCCTATCTGACAAATTCCACGCCGCCATGTTGGCCGCCGGCGCTCCATCCGAGTGCGACCCGACGGTGGCACCGTCCAAGCGCCCCGAGTTCGGCGACTACCAGGCCAACGGCGCCATGGCGGCCGCCAAGCGGATGGGTTGTGCCCCCCGCGAACTGGCGGCCCGAATCGTGGAGAAGCTGGACAAGGGGGAAATGATCGACCGGGTGGAAATCGCCGGCCCTGGGTTTATCAATATCCACCTGAGTGATTCCTGGCTGGCGGACAGCCTGGGTGCAGCGGCGGCGGACAAGCGCCTGAACATCCCCCCGGAGGACAAGCCGCAGACCATCGTCATCGACTACTCCCACCCCAACCTGGCCAAGGAAATGCACGTCGGCCACCTGCGCACCACCATTATTGGTGACGCCCTGGCGCGATTGCTGGAATTCCAGGGCCACAGGGTTATCCGCCAGAACCATATGGGTGACTGGGGCACCCAATTCGGTATGCTGCTGGCCCACCTGGCGGACAAGCTGGAAAGCAGCGATGCCGAGGTCGCCCTGGCCGACCTGGAAACTTTCTACCGCGAGGCCAAGGTCCGCTTTGATGAAGAGGAGGGCTTTGCCGACCGGGCGCGGGAGTATGTGGTCAAGCTGCAGGGCGGCGACCCCGAGTGCCGGAAACTGTGGCAACAGTTTATCGACATCTCCATCAGCCACAGCGAGGAGATCTACCGCAAGCTCAATGTCACCCTGAAACGCGGCGACATCTACAGTGAAAGCCGCTACAACGACGACCTGCCGGTTCTGGTGAAACAACTGCTGGACGCGGGTATCGCAGTGGAGGACCAGGGCGCAATCGTGGTGTTCCTGGAGGAGATGGCGGACAAGGAGGGCAACCCCAGCGCAATGATTATTCAGAAGCGCGGTGGCGGCTACCTCTATTCCACCACCGACCTGGCGGCCATCCGCTACCGCGCCGGCAAACTCAAGGCGGACCGGATCCTCTATGTGGTGGATGCCCGGCAGTCACTGCACCTGCAACAGGCGTTCACCGCTGCGCGCAAAGCGCATTTTCTGCCCCCCTCGGTAACACTGGAGCACTGCGCCTTCGGCACCATGATGGGCGCGGACGGCAAGCCGTTCAAAACCCGCACCGGCGGTACCGTTAAGCTGGCGGAGCTGCTGGACGAAGCCGTCGAGCGCGCGGAAAAACTGGTGGCGGAGAAAAATCCCGACCTGGACAGTGAGGCCCGGAGGGCAATCGGCCGCGCGGTCGGTATAGGTGCGGTCAAGTACGCGGACCTGAGCAAGACCCGCACCAACGACTATGTGTTCAACTGGGAGGCGATGCTGAGTTTCGACGGCAACACGGCCCCCTACCTCCAGTACGCCTATACCCGGGTGCGTAGTATCTTCCGCCGCGCCGCTGTGGAGCCGGGTCAGCTGAGCGGCCGGATAATCCTGGGCACAGCGGAAGAGAGAGCGCTGGCCCTCAGGCTCTGCCAGTTTGGGGAAATCCTGCAGCAGGTGGCCCGGGACACTTTCCCGCATGTGCTCTGCACTTACCTCTATGAACTGGCCAGCGTCTATATGGCTTTTTACGAGGCCTGCCCGGTCCTCAAGGAAGGTGTCCCCGCGGAATTGCGCCAGAGCCGGCTGCGGCTGTGCGACCTGGTCGCCCGCACCCTGGCCACAGGTCTCGACTTGCTGGGTATAGAAGTACTGGAGCAGATGTAGCAGAACGACCGGGGCCTAAGCCCGGTCCGCAGAAGAGCATTTTCAGGCGATATCGGCGGAGGGGGGGAAACCGGAGGTCTCGGGCATATTGGTGGTGCTGAGGTCCGGTGTCATTGTCACCAGCCCGGCCACCAATTCCGAAGAAGTCAGATCCCGGGGCTCCTCACGCAGTATTTCCTGCAGCAGCCGCCAAGCCGTATCGAACTGGCGATCGTCCAATACCCAGAGTTCCGTGCACCAGTCCGGCTCCCCCTGGCCGTGGGCCGATTTTTTTTGCGTGATCGCCGAGATCCCCGCTTTTTCAAGCAGGTTGTGGAGGTGGCTGACCATCAGCTGGTCACTGGCGATAAAAACCCTCTGCGCCATGACGAAACTTTCCCTTAGCCTCTGTTGCCCCCCGATAATCTTCGCCGTTTCCAGGGGGTACCTTTCAGACTAGATCAGCGACGCCAATTGCGCGACTTCGCCGCCGATAAAGATTGACAGAAATCCCCAAACCGGGCTGAGAAAAACCAGGGAGGCTTTTTTACAACCTGCAAAACCCGCGATTGCGCCTGAACACGGAAGATTCAGCAGCGGCATTCCAGCTGGCGAGGGTTCATCGAAGGGGCTCTAAAAAAAGCTATGGAACCGGGGGCCAGGCTTCAGCGTTTCGATGGGGTATCTGCCGGCGGCGGCAGCACCGGAAGAAACAACCCCGACCGACACCTAACAGGTTGTTGAAAAAGGCATCCTGCCTGTTTCAAAACACGAAAAGCGAAAAATGTGAAATTCACTTTTCTCCCAAAATCAACGACTTAGACGTCGTCGATTTTGCCGGAACATCCATATTCCGGTACCAGGCGTCGAAATTCTGCGAATTTCAGCAGCCTGCTAGGGCCTGTTGGCCCTAACCCGTCTCACTGCCCGCGGCCAATTCCAGCCGGCCGGCCGTGGTGCTTCCATCCGGCGGGGTTTCGTCTTCCGCCAGTTCCGGTGAAAATAACCGATAGCTGTTTTTACCGCCACGCTTGGCGTGGTACATGGCAATATCGGCATTGTCCATCGCCTGCTCCAGGGTCGCCCCGTGGACGGGAATAGCCACCACTCCGATGCTCAGGGTAACCTGCACCAGACTCTCGCCGATGCGAATGGGCTCGGCGACGATGCTTAACATCTTTTCCGCCAGCGCCACGTAGATGCCGTCATTGCCCAGGTCGCGAACGAAGACACAGAATTCATCTCCCCCGAGCCGGGCAACCACACTGTCCGCCCGCATCACACCAGACAGGCGCCTGGCCACGATGCGCAGCAGCTCGTCGCCCCCCTGGTGCCCCAGGGAATCGTTGACCTTTTTAAAGTCGTCCAGGTCGATAAAGAAGAGGTAGCCACCCCCCCGCTGGTAGGTGCAATCCTGCAAAAACTGATTTAACTCTTCGATAATGCAGTGGCGGTTGGCGAGCCCGGTGAGCGCATCGCGCATGGCCATGCGCTCCAGCTCGGCCGTGTTCTGCGACACAATTTGCTGCATCACCTCCAGCTGGTCGCACACCGAAAGCACCATATAATCGAGCACCTCTATTTCATCCAGGCGATTGTGGTATTTGTTCACCGGCTCCACCAGATTGCGCACCGCCTCGAATTTGCCGTCGCTGAGCAACGGAAGCGCTCCCGCAAGCCGTCGCAAACGCAGGATCGGCAGCCACAACATCATCATTACGGCGCCAATAAACACCAGAGTACCGATCACCGAAAGCAGCACCAGTTTGCGCAGCGATGCATCGATATGGTCCATCTGCGCCGTCACATCGTCGACAATCACAAACCGGGCGCCGCCGCTGTCCCCATCGATAACCGGGAAGGTCTGCACATCGTAACTGCGGCCATCATCCAATGGATAACTGCCGGAAAGGCGCGGCCCCGGCATAGCGGCTTGTTCGGCCGCAAACCGGCGCAGGAGCGGCAACACCGTCTCCTGTGAGGTGAGCGCAAGCACCTGGCGATGCCACTGCTGCAGGTACAGATCCCCCTCGACCTTTTCCCGCGGCTGCCTGGCGGACAGAATGCCGATATCGGATCCGGTGGTTTCCCGAAAGGCGGACAACTCGCTGGACAGGGAGCGGTCCACCTGGAGGGTCAGATCCGTGCCGTCACCGGCCACAACCGGCACCACCAGGCTCTGCACACAGGTGTCCGCACAGTGAATACTGCTGAGGGGCCGGCCACCGATCACCACTTCCTGCACCTGCGCCGCGCTCAGGCGGCGGCTGGGCCTTCCCCAGGACACCAATTGCCCGCCCGAGCCGGAGTAGAGACTCAGGGATGCCAGGTTCCAGGTATGGCGCAGATAGTCCCACTGTCGATCAAAAATCCCGCGCAGACTGTCCGCATCCGCAGCCTTATCCCCGTGCCAGAGAACAAACAACTGAGTGAGCCGGGTGAGGTCCTCGCGGGCCCTGTGCCGCAGGCCCGCGACCTGGTGCTGGTAAGCCAGGTGGCGGTCAGTGCGGTTCTTTTCCACCAGCGATTTCAGGCTGTCTACCCCCATCAGGGTCAGGAAAAGACAAATCGCCAGCACCAGCAGTAGCAGACAGATAGTCGCCTTCACCCGCAAACTATATAAACGCATCGTCCTGAATACTCCGGCCCCGTTGTTGCAGGCCCCGCTAAACTTTCGACGGTCCGGTTCCATCCGCATCCGTCACCTCCAATTTTTACCGGCGAAACTGCTAAAGCAGCCGCCAAAAGTACATTCGCAGGCCCCCGCCATCCCCGGGACGGCGGGCCCCGTGTCGCGCATTCCAGTGCCGCCGCCGGCCACCGGGATACAGGCGCTGCGCGAAAAACCTGTGTGTATAACGTCGGACCGGCATTCTTCCAGAATAAAATTACGTCACGCCGAAAACAACAGCATAAGTGTCACAAATTCAGACACTTAAAAGCACATTGTTTCGCAATCGACGACAGATTGCCCCTCTTGTAACCGGTTGTTAAGATGCGCCCGGCCCGAGCCGGCCCACAATAGGTCCCAGTGCCGCTATTGCGCCGCACCCGGCCTCGAAGGACTGAGTCCGCCCGCCGATCACCGGGGCCAGCCAGCGTCATCCCCGAGCGGGAAGCGCTGGCGGGGCGAGCCACGCCGCTACCTTTTCTATCGGTTTTACCGGCGTTCAACAGCGGCGGCTGGCTCTATTCCAGCGACTTATCCCTGCGACTACAGGAACCGAAGTTTATGACCCAGCGATCTCTTCAGCAGTTGGAACAGCACGACGCCTTCATCCACCGTCATATCGGCCCCGACGAGCACCAGGTCAAAGAGATGCTGGAGACCCTCGGCGTGGGCAGCCTCGACCAGCTGCTTGAGAAAACCGTTCCCGCCTCTATCCGCGACGACGACCTGGATCTCGCCGATCCGGTCAGCGAGGAGGAGGCCCTGGCAGAGCTTCATTCCCTGGCACAGCGCAACAAAATTTACCGCACCTTTATCGGCATGGGCTACCACGACACCATTACACCCAATGTCATACTGCGCAATCTGCTGGAAAATCCGGGCTGGTACACCGCCTATACCCCCTACCAGCCGGAGATAGCCCAGGGCCGCCTGGAGGGGCTGCTGAACTTCCAGCAGATGGTCATGGATCTCACCGGTATGGAACTGGCCAACGCTTCCATGCTGGATGAAGGCACCGCCGCCGCGGAAGCCATGGCCATGTGCAAGCGCCAGGTAAAGCGCAACAAGAGCAATGTGTTCTTTGTCGACGCCGACTGCCATCCGCAGACCATCGCAATAGTCCAGACCCGCGCCGAACACTTTGGCTTTGAAGTCGTCGTGGGTTCGGTGGACACAGACCTGCCGGCAGAGCTGTTCGGCGCCTTGCTGCAGTATCCCGGCTCCACTGGTGAGGTGCGCGACCTGACCGACATCATCGCCAAAGTGCACCAAGCCAACGGCCTGGTCACCGTGGCCACAGACCTTATGGGCCTGGTTGCGCTCAAGCCTCCCGGTGAAATGGGCGCAGACGTAGTGGTCGGCTGCAATCAGCGCTTCGGCATTCCCATGGGCTACGGCGGTCCCCACGCCGGCTTCTTCGCCTTCCGCGAAGCCTTCAAGCGTTCGGCGCCGGGTCGGATCATCAGTGTGTCAGTGGACAGCAAGGGCCGGCGCGCTCTGCGCATGGCCATGCAGACCCGCGAGCAGCACATCCGGCGCGAAAAGGCCAACTCCAACATTTGCACCTCCCAGGTACTGCTGGCCGTAATGAGCGCCTGTTACGCCATCTACCACGGGCCGGAGGGGCTCAAGACCATCGCCGCGCGCATCCAGCGCTTGACCGACATCCTCGCCACCGGCCTCACCAGAGAGGGCTTCAACCTGGCCCAGGATACCTGGTTTGACACCTTGAACATCACCGTGGGCGACAAGCAGGCGGAAATCTACCAGCGCGCCCTGAAGGCCCGGATCAACCTGCGCAAAGTGGGCGACGACGCACTAGGGGTCAGCCTGCATGAAACCGCCTCGCTGCAGGATGTCTCCGACCTTCTCGACGCCTTTACCGGCACCGCACACGGGCTAGACCTGCAGGCGCTGGACAGTGAAATCGCCACCAAGGGCCCCCTGGGCGTGCCCGCCGCCCTGGTGCGCAGCAGCGACTTCCTCACCCACCCGGTGTTCAACAGCTACCACTCAGAAACCGAAATGCTGCGCTACCTGAAAACCCTGGAAAGCCGGGATATAGCGCTCAACCACTCCATGATTCCGCTGGGCTCCTGCACCATGAAGCTCAATGCCACCGCGGAAATGATCCCGGTAACCTGGCCCGAGTTCGGCAAGCTGCACCCCTTCGCGCCCGCCGACCAGGCACAGGGTTACGCCGAAATGTTCTCCCAGCTGCAGCGGATGCTGGCCGCCTGCACCGGCTACGACGCCGTCAGCCTGCAACCCAACGCCGGCTCCCAGGGCGAGTACGCCGGCCTGATCGCGATCAAGAAGTACTTTGCAGCCAGGGGCGAGACCCAGCGCGATATCTGCCTGATCCCCGCCTCGGCCCACGGCACCAACCCCGCCTCCGCCATGATGGTGAGCATGAAAGTGGTGGTGGTCGCCTGCGATGACAAAGGCAACGTGGACATGGCCGACCTCAAGGCCAAGGTGGACGAACACCGGGACCGGATCGCCGCACTGATGGTCACCTACCCCTCCACCCACGGCGTATTCGAGGAAGGAATTCGCGACATCTGCGACCTGATCCACAGTGTTGGTGGCCAGGTATACATAGACGGCGCCAACATGAACGCCCTGATCGGTGTGGCCGCACCCGGCAGGTTCGGCGGCGATGTCTCCCATCTCAACCTGCACAAAACCTTCTGTATTCCCCATGGCGGCGGCGGCCCCGGCATGGGCCCCATCGCCGTCGGCGAACACCTAAAACCCTACCTCGCCAGCCACCCGATCATCGGCATAGCGGGCACCGACCCCAGCAATGGCACCATTTCGGCGGCGCCCTGGGGCTCCGCCAGTATTCTTCCCATCAGTTGGATGTACATCAGGATGATGGGACGGAGCGGCATGAGGCGCGCCACCGAGATAGCGATTCTCAATGCCAACTATGTGGCCAGGCGCCTGTCCGAACACTATTCCCTGCTCTATACCGGCGCCAACGGCTTTGTCGCCCACGAGTGCCTGGTGGACCTGCGGCCCCTCAAAGACATCAGCGGCATCACCGAGGAAGACATTGCCAAGCGCCTAATGGATTTTGGATTTCATGCCCCCACCATGTCTTTCCCCGTTGCCGGTACCCTGATGATCGAGCCCACCGAGAGCGAGTCCAAGGAGGAGCTGGACCGCTTTATCCTCGCCATGACCACCATCCGCCAGGAAGTGGAGGACGTGGTCAGCGGCAGCTACAGCGCCGAGGACAACCCGCTGCACAATGCCCCCCACACCCTCGAGGACGTGATGGCAGACCAGTGGCCCCACAGCTACTCCCGCGACGTCGCCGCCCGCCCGGCGCCCTGGCTGAAAGAGCACAAGGTGTGGCCCGCATCAAACCGTATCGACAATGTCTACGGCGACCGCAACCTTATCTGTTCCTGCCCGCCCCTGGAGAGCTACCTGGACTGAGCCCGGCCCTATAAGAAAAAATAAAAAAAGAAAAGGCGGCACTGGCAGGCTATTGAAATTCGAAGAATTTCGACGCCTGCTACCGGAATATGGATGTTCCGGCAAAATCGCCGATGCCTAAGTCGTTGATTTAGCGAAAAAAGTGAAAATCACATTTTTCGTTTTTCGCGTTTTGAAACAGGCAGGATGCCTTTTTCAACAACCTGCTAGCACCCTCAATAGAGGTAGGTTTTAGTGGCGCGAGCGAAGCTCACAGCGGACTGAGTCAAGAAATGGAGATCGGGACACGAGTTCATCTCGCTGAATACTATATATACATTCACTCATAAGGTAAATTAACGCCATATCCCAGTAGCCGGCCTCATAAGTACCGACATGCCCGAGGCTCGAAAAGTCCGATTTATATTGGCCATCTGACTGATTTTATAGGATATTTGCAGAGATAGCGGATGCTATAGAAGAGCCCCCCCCCCGGAGGTCTCATGAGTAGCGAGTCTTGTTTTCCGCGGCAGGGAGCGGCCACTACCAAGGTGTAACCTTATGATTTTCATCGGTTTTTCATTCTATCAATACCGACGAAATGCGTGCTGTAGACGGTATTCCGCCCAATAAGCCGTTATGTGCCATAGAGATATGGATAAACCAAGAGTTCTAGTCGAGTTTAACGAGATAGTACAAGATGAAGTCGTCTTGTTGTCACGATCCGATGAAGTTACGGATTCAGCGGGCAATTCCTTTCTTCTCAAGGAAGGCTTAGAGGTTTCTGTATATGAGTTCAATCATTACGACGGTGGCATCAAAGAATTTTTGTTTGCAGATGGCGTAGCAGAGTTAAACGAATTAAGTATAATTAGTGAGTGGAGCAAGGCAGTAAAATGGTGTTGCCGAATAAATGAAAATGGCATCACGGTTAAAAACACATAACAAGTCAGTTAACTTCGCGCCTACGGCGCCAGATGCAGCTAAGCTGCACCGGTTATTGAGGTGTTATGCTTATAGGTGTTCGAGATGGAACTAAATTTTCAGTATGCTCACAATGATCATGACGAATCTGAAACTAAGCCAATTTCCGATTTACAGGAAGCACTAAAGGCATTTGATGACTTTGATTGGGAGGGCGAGGTCAAGAAAGCGAACGAGATCCAAAAATGTTCACCTACATTATCATTAATACTTGAGAGAAATAAAAATATGATTTGGGTTTCTTCCTGGGGTGAAATCCATGTGGAAGGTTTTGTATCTGAATGTTATTTTCTTGGGGTGGCCCCAATATTCCTAGGGTTTGGGAAAAAGAAAGGTACAGTTAACTTACATACTAATGACTTTTCTATGAATCAAGCTAGAGAGGCACTTTCATTATTTATTGATGGTTCTTACGAAAAGTTGAGAACATTGTACGAGAAGGCATAACAAGGTTAGCAACAGGACGCAGCAAGCTGCGCCTATTCTAACCGCGTTAAATTTGGCAAGCCCCAAGATGCCGTATGGGAAATTTGGTAAAAAAGTAATGCGAAAAATTGCCACAAGTATTTTGTTTGTTTTTACGATCTTGCCGAGCATTGTTTTTTCTCATTCGAAAGAGGATATAGCTCGGGAAATATTTATTAATGATAATGCCAAGAAGGAAATTTCGACTCTAAACGAAACCTTTGAAAATCAAAGAAAAATTTTCTTAGAGTCATATGAGCCATCATATGGAATAAATGAAGCTCATCCAGAAATTCTTGTCATGCAAGAGCAACTGTACATAGATGCAGTCGCGTCAAATGTTTTTAAGTTTGATTCAGATACGTTTGAAGAATCGTTAATTGCTGATGTGGTTTCATTGCTAACTCTCGAAGAGCTGTTGGAGTTAAGGAGAATTTATCAGCGCCCTGTATTCAAAAAATTAGAAAGTATAAATGAAACAATGTTGAAAAACACAGAAGAATACATCGAAAAATGGAAGAAAACAAATCAGCGTTCAGTTGAAGAATTCAAGGCAAGAAACGATGAAATTTCAATCAAACTTAAAGAGCTATTGGAGCTCCGTAATAAGGATAAAATATAACAAGGCGTTGCAGACTGACATCTAACCAGATGTAGCCTAAGCAAGTGTCGGAACAGTTACGCACTAGCAGGATGTTGATTTTGTCGTCCGGGGACCTTGGCTTAGATACAATACGGAAAACTAGAACCCATAAAGGATTTCGGTTCAGTGCCTGGTTTGGATGTTATTCAGAAATCTCTTTTCACAACAGTGCAGTTGGAATCGCTTGTTCCAGCAGATCAACCCCTGAGGCCGATCAAAGCGCTCCTGAATGAGGCGATGAAGGACCTCAATGGCACCTACAGCTTCATGTTTGAGCCAAATAGGATCTATATGGCGGAGATTCTCAGTCCGCTGACCGGTGAAGCCGGAAAAAATAAAAAGTAAGATACCCCTGAAAGCCTTGCCAAGTCCTGGGTTTCGGGCCGAAGTGTTATTTGCGGCGGGGATGTCCCTAGTACCCCCAAGTAGAAGTAGGTTTTTTCGGTTCGCAGACTGTAGTGACGCGAGCAAAGCTCACAGCGGACTTACTCAAGAAATGGAGATCAGGACGCGAATTCATCTCATTGAGCACTGTATATACATCCATTTACAACGTAAGTTAACGCCATATCCCAGTAGCGCGCCTCTTGAGTACCGATATACCAGAGGCTCGAAAAGCCCGATTTATATTGGCTATCTGACTGATTTTATAGGATATTTGCAGAGATAATGGATGCTATAGAAGAGCCCCCGGAGGTCTCATGAGCACCGAGGCTTGTTTTCCACGGCAGGGAGCGGTCACTACCAAGGTGTAACCTTATGATTTTTATCGATTTTTCATTCGACCAATACCGAAGAACTGGGCCGTATAGGCGGAATTCCGCCCAATAAACTGTTACGTGCTAAGGAATCATCGTGTCATCTGACGATTGGTACAGGAATAAAGATTGGAATGAATCTATCGAGGACCATTTCTATTCGAAGTTGAAACGAGCGAGAACGCAACGAGATCAGTATTTGGTAATCCAAGCTCTCACGTTAGCTGATAAGCATCCAAAGGTTACGCTTCGTCTGGTTAATGAATACTTTGAATCAAGAATAGACCAATTTGATGACGTTCGCGCATTATTGGCCAAAGCAAATGCATATTTCGCTCTAAGCGATCTCGAAAGATGTATTGCCGCTTTCAAAGAGGTACTTGGCAGAGAAAGAGAATTTCCAAAACACCAAACAGGTGTGTACCTTGATTATCCGTATTTGGTTGCAACTCGAAAAATAGAACACGAGTACGTTAACGTGATTGATGTACTAGATGAGCATATTGGTAGGCTCACCTTTCCGCTGGACTATTACAAGTGGCATGCTTCTAAAGCATTAATCAATAATGATGGTTCAGAAGCGCAAAAGGCGCTTGATGCGGCCAAAGTTAAGAGATCTGGATTCCGTTTTCATCAAGATCTAGGCTTGGTGGGTAAAAAACATGAAAAAACAATCAAGCATCTGTGCAAGACCAGCACGTAACAAGGCCAGTCAGAGGGACAGTCAAACCGCTGCGCGCTTCGTCTGCCCCTGCTGGCAACGTTATGTTTAAGGAGGAGTGATGGCCGTTGAATACATTCTAGTGAATGAGTCAAAAAAGGAAATGATTTCCTTTGCCCATCTTAATGGAAGCAAAATGAGGGAGCTGGTTGGCAACGCAGCTACGTCGTCAATTGTTACTTGGTATCTACTAAATAATCAGGGGGATCAGATTCAATTTGTATCTGATACCTACGAAGAATGGCCTTTCAACTCCGGTAGCAGAGAATTAGCTTGGTCCTATCCCGATAAAACCAATGAAATAATCGATACGCTCATTGAAAGTGGCATCCTCCAAGATAATGCTATATTGCACGTAGATGAGGATGAGCCAAATACGGTATATACAAGAGATGTTGTTAATGTGTGGTGTAAATAAACATAACAAGGCAATACACACACATTCCGCCCCGTTGGGGCTTCATTCGGATACACAAAGCTGCGCATCGCCTGTTCGGTGGTTGCGGCGTTATAAGGATTTTGAAAATGAGTAAGCTGGTGCCATTCTTTCTGGCATTAACTATCGGTGGGGCGGTAATCGGTGGGGCATATGGCTTTGGTGTGTTCTCAGCCTCGTTCAATACCAATTTGTGCTATTCCGAGGTTATTTTGTTGATTGAAGAAGAATTGGATTACGCTATTAAAACTAGAAATCAAGAAGATGTCCTGGCTGTAAAGGATATGCTTAGGTCATTGCCGCGCCATGGTTATGAATCCGATTGCTCTGCAATCCTAGCAGTAGCGAAATCTTATAACAAGCAAAGGCTACGGACGCGTTCCGCGCCGCAGCTTTGAGCGCTATGAGAAATTGAGATTATGAAGAAATTTTCAGTCATCGCAATCATGATTCTGTTGTCGGCAAACGCATATCCTTGTAGTTGTCGTAAAGTTGATCTTGCTGAAATTTATGACGACTATAGCTTTGTTTTTGAAGGCACTGTTACCTCCATTGGAACAAAATGGTTGTGGGAAAAAGGGGAGTGGATTCCTAATACTGTAAGGAAGGTCGGCTTTCAGGTAAGCGAAAATTTTAAAGGTGTTAGGGGCAGCAAGTCTGTAATTTATACGCAGCTCCACAGTGCTTCTTGTGGGCATGCTTTTCAAAAAGGGAAGACCTATTTAGTATTTGCTTTTAAAGGCACAAAAGAAGGCGAAGAATTGGGTAGGCATGTTAAAGGAGCGCCAATAGTCACCGCCTGCGGGCATACCATTGATGTTGAAGAAGCAAATATTCATTACAAAGAATATCTAGACAAAACCTATAAGTTCATCAAGCCAGGTAGAAGCTCATAATAAACTGTTAGTTGCCTAAGGAAGTACAGATGCGAAACTTCGTCGCGTTAATGGTGTTTTCCATTTCAATCCATGTAATAGCTGATGAACTGAATATCGGCGGAAAAGTATTTGAAACTACGAAGAACATTGACGAAGTAAGCTGCAAGGAATTTAAGTTGCAAGCCATTACTACGTCTATTGACTCAAACGTTCGAGAAAGCGATTTACCTTTTGAAGCTCTGCTTGGCCACAAAACAAAGTTCCACGTAATTTCTCAACAGGTAATATATGTGAGTGGTGAACAATCAATTATGGTGTCGCCTAATGAGAGTCTCGTTTCGAACTATCCACGTATAGACCCCGAAAGGCCTTATCTTGCATCTCCAGAATTATGTCACGGCAATAAGGTGTATTTTTCGTTGTGGGGCGGTGGCACTTGCAACACTGTATGTGAATCCTAGGTCGAGGTAGAATTTGATAGGCACGGTAAGGTAACTAACGCAGTAGGATTAACTTTCGAGCAATTTCGTTATGCTAAGAATAACTAACAAAGCACTGCACCCGACTCCGGCGCTATTGCGCTTCCGCGGGTGAGCTTGGCTTTAAGGCACAAGAATTGGGAATTCTCCCCGTATTATCGCGGCTGCTGAACCCGATAATTGATAGAGAATAAAACAATGGATGAACTAAGAGGCCGAGCTTGGAGAAGATCCAAGACTAAAACTAAATCCCGAAAGAACAGTGCGAAAACTGAAAAGCCGTGGATTTCTGAGAAAAACTGGAAAATGATGTATACGCGCTCAGCAAAGCTACGTCGAGCGAAGCAGCTCGGTGCTGAGTACCCTAGGCGAACTGTGCGTCAAACACTGGATATTGCGCAACCGCAGGATGAGTAAAGTATGAAGAACCTCCTGTTCATATGCAGTCGAAACCAGTGGCGTAGTCCTACGGCAGAAGCTATATGGCGAAAACACCCTGATTTCAATGCTAAGTCTGCCGGTACTAGCCCTAGGGCTAAGAAGACTGTCAGCCCAGCGGAAATCCGTTGGGCTGACATGATATTCGTTATGGAACAAAAGCATAAAAACAGGCTTAAAGCGGAGTTCACTCGGATGCTAGATCACAAGCCAATTTATGTTTTAGACATCCCTGACGAATACAAATACATGGACCCGGAGTTAGTCCGAGATCTTGAAACTGCGATTGGGTCGTACCTGGAAAATTAGTTCCAAGGTCGGTCCTTAACAAGTTGGTGTTGGTCGCCACTACGTGGCTAGGACAGTTTATAGCTGTGCCCTTTTGCGCATGGCTACGCCATAATTGCACAATGCCCACAACTACAAACTGCCTCAAATCAAGGCGTTATGTGTAAGGCGAGATATGGACTCTGAAATATACGAGAGAGCAAGAGATCTAGCGTGCTCTTTGGTCGACGCGTCCACCGCGGGAAATGCCAAAGAATATTGGAGTCTGTATCACGAGCTAGAAACCCTTTGCAAAGACAACGAAATCGGAGAGAGAAATCATCCGTTTCAGTGGGAAGCGCTGGCTGATTTCACGACTGACGACGGAGCTTCAATCGAAATATATGAGAAGGCATTTGATTTGGCCGAGAATTTAAGGCTACGTGACTACATGGCTTCAATTAAGTTTGCACTTGCTGAGCGATATTGTTGTCTTAATCTTTCTGATCTGGCATATTCATGTGCAGAGGCAGCTAATGAGTATGCTAAAAAATCCAGTGATTTAGACCTACGTAAGGAAATTAGTGAGTTCTTATTAAACCAACTGAGAAACGCATAACAAGTAACGGCTAACGACGCAAAAATACACGCGCCAGTTTTAGGCGTTATGAGTCAAGGAGTCATCGAATGATAAAATTACCGACTTTCATTACTCTGATTTTTTTGATGGTAGCTAGTTATGCTGAATCTAAACCTATTTTCTTAGTAGCTGATGACGGCACAAAGTACGAAATTCTGGGTAAGCAAGATTTACTCTTCGAAGGCGATAAGATGCTTGTTATTACCTATCTTTCTGCTGATCCGCGTGACGAACAAGTACGAAATAAAGAGTTTCAAGATTTGTATCAAATTACAGCTGACAATATTAACCCGAATAGTGAATACGATTACATTGCTCTAGTGGGCCATGCGGTTAATTAGGTAACACGTTTTTGGCTCGCTGCACTGAAGCCAGTACCGTGTCGGCGCTCTTTGTCCATTTAAATGGTTTGGCAAGATCGCGGTTGTGAACACGAATAAATCGCTGCAGCTCGGCCTTCA